>CAZWLZ010000117.1:0-10314 GCA_964634505.1 uncultured bacterium
ATTGGGTGTTAGGTTTGAAGAAGTTATTGGGTTTTAGGTTTAAATTAATAGATTTATTGATTAGTAAGTTATCAAATTACTTCAAAACTTGACAAAAACGTAGATTTATCACAAAATCAGTCTTTAATCTACTACCTATTTCCCAACACCCCATTACCCAATATGTAGATTCACTATGTTTTGTTTGTGAAGATTCAATATCAATTAAGATTAAAGAATGACAAATATAATTTATCTGAATTTTTAATAATAGAATGATTCCTGCACAACCTTTACCCAATGAAGAAGAAAGAATTGGAGATTTACTTAAATATGAAATTTTAGATACTCCACCAGAATTAGATTTTGATGAAATAGTTAAATTAGCTTCTCTAATTTGTAAATCAGAAATTGCTTTAATTAGTTTAGTTGATGATCATCGTCAATGGTTTAAAGCAAAACATGGTTTAGATGCAACTGAAACGGAAAAAGAAATTGCTTTTTGTAGTCATGCTATTAATCAAGATGATATTTTTGAAGTTCAAGATGCCTCTCAAGATGAACGTTTTGTGGATAATCCTTTAGTGATAAATGAACCTAAAATTCGTTTTTATGCGGGAAAACCCATTTGTTCCTCTAATGGGAATAAATTAGGTACACTTTGTATTATTGATCGTTTTCCCCGTAAATTAAATGAGTTTGAACATAATATTTTAAATGTTCTTGCTAAACAAGTAGAAAAACAACTAGAATTGAGACTTAAAATTAAAGAATTAAAACAGAGTTTGAATTTAATTGAAGAACAAAATAAAATTTTACACTCAACTAACTTAATTAAAGATCAAGCACTTTCTGTATTATCTCATGATTTACGATCGCCTTTAAATAATTTACAAACCATTTTAGAATTAGTTGATAATAATATAATTGAAATAGAAAATGCTACGGAATTAATTAACGAAATTCGTCCGAATATTACTCAAACGGTTATTCAATTAGAAGATGTTTTAAATTGGGCAACTCATCAAATGTCAGGACATGAAGTTAATTGGCAACTTTTTGAGGCGGATTCCATGATTAATAACTGTTTAAGTTGGGTTAAAGATACTGCACAACAAAAAGAAATATTTTTAATCAAAAATGTTTGTCCTAAGTTAAAAATTTTTGGCGATCGCCAATTAATAGAAATCGTATTAAGAAATTTATTAAATAATGCAGTTAAATTTACTCTAAAAAATGGACAAATTAGCATCTTTGCATTAGAAGAATCAGATCAAATTATATTAGGAGTTAAAGATACGGGGATAGGTATCAATGAAGTAAATTTAACCAAAATTTTATCTCATCAAATATCTTATTCTACATTAGGTACAGCTAGAGAAAAAGGGACAGGATTAGGATTAATGTTATGTCAAACTTATTTACATAAAATGAAAAGTAAATTAGAAATCAAAAATGAACTACCCAAAGGATGTAGATTTTTCTTTAGTTTACCCAAATATAAATAAAAATTATTGATCAAAAATAAATATCAGAAAAAATGGCTATTATTCAATGGTATCCCGGACACATTGCGAAAGCAGAAAGACAATTAAAAGAACAATTAAAAAAAGTAGATGTAGTCTTAGAAGTAAGAGATGCAAGAATTCCTTTTGCCTCCCATCATCCGAATGTATATAAATGGATTGGCGAAAAACCAAGAATTTTAGTCTTAAATCGAGTTGATATGATTGAAGATAGTATCCGTTTAGATTGGATAAGTTGGTTTCGACAACAAGGAGAAAATCCCCTATTTACTAACGCTAAAAATGGCAAAGGAATTAAAACACTTTTAAATTTGACCCAAAAATTAGGACAACAAGTCAATCAACGCCGTCATAGTAGGGGAATGTTACCTCGGCCAGTAAGGGCAGTAGTCATTGGTTTTCCTAATGTAGGTAAATCCGCTTTAATTAATCGTTTATTAAATCGTAAAATAGTTGAAAGTGCCAGACGTGCAGGAGTTACGAAACAATTACGATGGGTAAGAATTTCTGAAGAAATTGAATTATTAGATTCCCCCGGGATTATTCCCATGAATTTAACTAATCAAGAAAACGCCGTAAAATTAGCCATCTGTGAAGATATTGGCGAGGCTTCTTATGATAATCAAAGAGTAGCCGCCGTTTTAATTGATTCAATGGTTAACCTTGATTTTGAAAGCATTTTATTAACTCGTTATCATCTCAATGCGTTGGAAATGACAGGGGAAGAATTTATCGAAAATTTAGCTAAGAAAAATTATTTAGGTGATAAAGAGAAAGCTGCCCGTATCTTATTAAATGATTTTCGCAAAGGAGTTATGGGTGCAATATCTTTAGAATTACCTGATTATGAAAAATTAAAAGTTGATATGGAAATTGTAAAATAATTTTGTAGTTATGACTTTAATGATTATATTAATAAAAAGAATAATACAAAAATATTTATGAGAAGTATTTAGAAAAACTTGAGATTAAAATTATTCGGACTATCATCAAGAAAACACAAGCTAGAAGCGGATAGAGATACAGACTGGAAACCTGTGCAACTGTAAGTTTTACCTTATAACAAACTCACCTATTTATTGAAAAACATCAAATTAAAATGACTAAAGTTATTAAGTTTCTCAAAAAAGAATTTTTAGAACTATTACCCGCATTAATTTTCTTTTTCGTTGCCTTTCATTTAATTGGGATAACTGAAAGTTTAATGTTACGACAATATAATGTTTCAGTTTCAACTACTGCATTAATTACTGTTAGTGCTTTTGTCATCAGTAAAGCCATGTTAATAGCTGATCATTTTCCTTTAATCAACCGATTTCCTACTAAACCACTAATTTATAATATTACTTGGAAAACTTTTATTTATTTCCTTATTTCGTTATTTTTTAGTTACTTAGAAGCATTAATTCCCCTGTTATTCAAACATCAAAGTTTAAGTGTTGCTAGACAACATTTACGAGATGAAATAGTTTGGCCACATTTTTGGGCAATTCAAATTTGGGTTGTTGTTCTTATACTTGGTTATACCATCATTAAAGAACTTATTAGGATTATAGGAAAAAAACAATTTATTAAAATGTTTTTTGGTGTTTAAAATTTATTCTATTATGGGAATCGTTCCCATAAGCTATCTTAAATTAATTCCCACCAAAATAAGCTACTACTAAGAATAATCCATCAGTCAAAATGGTACTTAAAACCGCCCCTGAAAATGCTAAAAAATGAAGTTGTTTCTTTTGTAATCCATATAAACTAAAGCCTAACAATACATTGGTTAACACGATCGCCAAACTTATGCCGTAAGGTGTCTCTACAATGGCGATCGCCTCTTGTAATAAAGGTTGAATCAAACTAGGTTCAATATTCATAACCTCCCGCCAATAAGGAATTAAACCCGTGAGATAAAAATATAAATCAGTAATTGCTGTACCTAATAACGAACCAAAATAAAACCAATTACCAATTAAACCCTTGCCCTTACAACTAAACCAGATGGCAAAAGGTAAAGCTAAAGCCTCCACTGGAATATGTAAGGCAGGATTAAACCTTAACCAACCCCAATAGATTGCACCTGTTAACCAAGTTAAAGCAAAACCAAATAATAAATCTCCCCAAATTTCACCTTTTCGCCAATTTAAACTCAACCACACTAAAGGAATAGTTAACAATAAACTTAACCAAGGTACAATTCTTACCAGAGGTGCTTGTATAAAAACAGGCACGGAAACTAAAAAAGCGGATGCCAAAAAGATTAAAATAGCTTGTCGTTTTTCATGATTTTGCCAAATTAGTTTAATCAAATTAAATTTTGATTCAACGAATAGCGGTATAGTGGTAAAAAAGGTGTTATTTATCAATGTTTTAATAATTCTTTACAAATCTTTAATTATCTTAAAATATTTTGTAGCCTGATTTTAATTTCATTTCTAAATAAATTGTTAAGAAATTAAGTAACGAATATAGAAAAAAGACACATATCCCCCCTAGGGGCATAAAAGTATCTTAACTAAGAGAATTATCAAAGTCAAGTAAAAAAATAAAATTCAGATAAACCGATAGATAATTTGCATAATTTTGCAATAAGTATATTGATAAATAAAGACTTAGAAGCTGGATTCTATTTAATAATATTAGGATAAAAAAAGTTGTTATCTGTGAAATCAATACAAAATATCTAAATTTTTGTCATAAAAAATTATTCAACAATTATGACATCATCAGGTTTAGCGGGAATACTATTCAATTGAATACCAAAAAGTTTTGCCTTAGGATAGGGGGGAAAATTGATGCCATTTAATCCTCTGAAAGGTGTAATAAACCAAATTTCATTATCAGGTTTAGCTTTCCAATTTTTACGAGGTGTGAAAGGATACATTTGTTCAGAAAAATTAAAATCAATAGCATTTTCAGGTAAGTGATAATCAAAAATGTATCTAGCAGCCACATCATCAATTAAATATTTTTTTGTAGTGCCATATTTTGTTATTAAATCACGGGCTTGTATTCTTAATTGGGCATACTTTTCTTCTGGGATTCGCTCTTTAGCTACCCAACTAATTATGACGAAACTATGATTAATAAAAAAAACGGTTATGGTGAGCAAAATAATGAGAGGTTTAATTATTTTAGGAAAAGATGCTTTTGTGACAATAATAATGATGATTAGCCATAAAACAAAGCTGATAATATTACTCCAGCCATGAAAATAAAGATTTATATTTAAAATTACGCCTATAAGAATCGGAAAGATAAATTTAAGAATAAAGATATTATTTATATTTCTTTTGATTATTAAATAACTTATTAATGAGAAGAATAAGATATAAAGAGAGCCATAAATAATTTTTCTATTTCCAACACTAATTACTTGAAGAAATTTACTTAAAATTTCATTGGTAGGGGTGCGTCTTAAAGAGCCATGAAAGTATAAATCACTTAAAAATTGAAATAAATTAAAGTTAATAAATATCATAAAAAGAGTAAAAATAAAGATAAAAGCCGCTCCTAAAATGGCTATTCTTTTCGTAATATAAATTTTTTTATTTGTTGTTAAAGGAAGTTTTAGATAATTGGCAATGATAATGGCGATCGTACAAGGAATAGCATAAGACATAGTAACTAAAAAAGATAAAATTGCTGCTCCTAAAAAAGAAAAACCTAGAAAATATCGAATTAATTTATCTTCTGTAAGTAACCATAACCCTAAGGCTAAATAAGCCATTCCCGTAGAGTCCATTCTTAAGCTAATCCCTAAACCATAGAAGGCATAGGGAATAGAAATTAATAATGCTGTGTAATGAGGAAATTTATATTTACGAAGAATTAAGGCGATCGCCACTGAAAAAATTAAACAGCAAAAACAAGCATATAACATTAAAGAATTGCGACTTATCCCAAAAATTTTTAACCATAAAGCTAAAGTAAAACCATGAAAGGGGGGTTGTAAATAATATCTATCAATCGCTCTGTCTGTGGCCAATCTAATCCAAGGGTTAATAAATTCTCCTTTTTCTACTAAATTTATTGATGCACCAGTAAAAAATAAATCATCAGGGCCTGAAAAGGGCAGTCCAAACAAAAAACAACTTAACCAAAAAATAATTAAGGGAAAAATACCAATAATTAAAAAAGTATTTTTTTGAAAATAAAATTGTAACGTTTTCACCATGATATTATTTGAGTTCTAAAAAAATAATTATCATAAGTAGTATAAATCACCTATACCTAATTCAATATCAATAATATTTTAGAATTTTCTAAGCATGAAAATTATCTCAATCAACTTAAATTGTCTTATCCTATTTTATATTGCAAAGTTTCTACAGATTGTCGTTTAGATGATAATATTTTTATTGATTATGGTCATTTTTCTAAAGAAGGCTCTCAAGATTTTTCTTCAATTTTTTGGGAATAAATTGAACCTCTTTTAGAAAAGAAATAAAATTCTATAACAGATATGATCAATTCTGAGAAAATAACCAATAAAACAATTTTACTTAATCAAATATAAAAATGAAAATAATTCGTAACCTTCTTTCTGTTGTTTTAATTTTAATTACTACTTTATTAGTTAGTTGCAGTAGCCCAACAGCAGTAAAAATTCCTACGGTTTATACCCCTGAAAAAATCGCTCAATTGCAAGTATTTAGTGAACCTTTAGAAATTGCTCGTACCAAAATGGCAACTTTAGAGCAGTTAATTTCTAGCGAAGATTGGGTTAATACTGGTAGTTTTATTCATGGCCCTTTAGGTGCGTTAAGACAAGATATTCGTACTTTAGCTGGTAATTTACTTCCCAAAGATCAACCTACCGCCGAAGCTATTGCTAAAAAGATTTTTCAACATATTGAACGTATTGATGCAGCCGCCAAAGAACGTAATCTAAATTTAGCTAAATCTCAATATGCTGAGGCGATCGCCGATTTTGATGCGTTTTTAAATTTAATTCCTAAAGCTAGTTAAAAAAGCTAAATTTTAGGTATTAGGTGTTAGGTTTTAAGTGCTTTGGAGTTTTTTTACTTTTAATAATTAAAAATAAATGCAATTTATCGACACCATTCGCTTAGGTTTAGCTGTAAGTATAGCCAAAGTAATTACTAATTTGGTTAAAGGCTTAAATTTAGGTGCGGCTAGTGTTTTACCCGGAGAAATATCTCGTCGTTTACACCCTAATTTATTGTCTCTTTTGTGTGGGCAAATTAAGCAGGGTGTTATCCTTGTTGTTGGCACAAATGGTAAAACTACTACATCTTTATTATTGCGTCAAATTTTACAGTCTCAAGGTTATAACGTTATTCATAATGAAACGGGGGCGAATTTAATTAATGGCTTAATTACTTCTTTACTTAGTCATGCGGATTTTTTAGGTAAAATTCAGGCGGATTATGCCATTTTAGAAGTAGATGAAAATGTCTTACCTTTAGTTTTAAAACAGTGCAATCCTACCCATATTTTAGCTTTAAATTTGTTTCGAGATCAGTTAGATCGTTATGGTGAAGTTGATATTATTAGTTCTCGTTGGCGTGAATCTATTGCCGTTTTGCCTCAAAATACTACCATAATTCTTAATGGTGATGATCCTACTCTTTGTTATTTAGGTCAAAATTTAAAGCAAAAAGTTCTATTTTTTGGATTAAGTGAAAAGCAATTATATTTAGCTGAAATTCCTCACGCTGTTGATTCTATTTATTGCCCAAAATGTGGACATCTTTTAAATTATGAAGGAGTTTATTTGTCTCATTTAGGGGATTTTGATTGTCCAAAATGTGATTTTACTAAGAGTGATTTATCAATTAATAGTAGCGATTGGGATCAGGTTTTGATTGGTGTTTATAATAAGTATAATACTCTGGCGGCTGCCTTAATTTGTGAAACAATTGGTATTAGTAAAAGTGAGATTAATAAGACTATAAACAACTTTAAAGCAGCTTTTGGAAGAGCTGAAGAATTAGTTTTTCAAGGTACAAAAATTCGCATTTTACTATCAAAAAATCCCGTTGGCATGAATGAAACTATTAGGGCTGTAAATGATCTAAAACAAGCAGGAAAATCTTCTACTACTTTAATGATTTTAAATGATCGTACTCCTGATGGTACTGATGTATCATGGATTTGGGATGTTGATACGGAAAATTTAGTTAACTCTGGTGGCAATTTAGTTGTGAGTGGCGATCGCCCTTATGATATGGCTTTAAGATTAAATTATAGTCAAGCAGAATTAAACTCTAATTCAGATTTTCAACTAATAGTAAAAGAAGATTTATCGGAGGCTATTAATACTGCTTTAAATTTAACTAAAAATGAGGAAACTTTACATATAATTCCCACTTATTCGGCTATGTTAGAAGTACGCCAAATTTTAACAGGTAAAAAGATATTATAAACATCATTATTTTAACCTATCACCTAATACTTAAAAATGACTGAAGAAATAATAATCAATCAATTAATTGATGCTGTCAATAAAGCTGATTCTTCTTCCGCTTTGTTTCAGGCTGTCAAAAATTTAGCCCAAAGGCGATCGCCAAAAGCCATTCCTACCTTAATCGAAGTATTGGGTTTTAATAATCCGGGGGCAGCCGTTACCGCCGTAGATGGTTTAATTGCCATTGGTGAAGAAACCGTACCTATTTTATTAAAAAGTTTAGATAACTACAATTATGGTGCAAGAGCTTGGGCTATCAGAGTATTTGCTGGTATGGGCGATCCCATAGCCTTAGATTTACTTATACAAACAGCCCTTACCGACTTTTCTTTAAGTGTTAGGCGATCGGCAGTTAAAGGTTTAGGAATCATAAAATGGGAAAAACTCCCCCCGCAATCACAAGAGGAAGCAAAATGTCAAGTGTGGAAAACCCTACTCTCAACAGTACAGGATGAAGAATGGGTAGTACGTTATGCCTCCATTGTTTCCCTACAAGCCTTAGCAAAATTTGTTGACTCTGAATTGCAAACAAAAATTATCGAGGAATTAATGAAAATTTTTGAAAAAGATCAAGAAATAGTGATTAAAACTCGTGCTAAACTAGCTTTAAAAGAAATGGATATATCACACAAAGCTTAATTAGGAGATGATGATTATTTTTTCTTATATCTCCCCTTTTGAAGGGGTTGGGGGTTAATCTTTTCAAAGGGGTTAGGGGGATCAAATTATCTTAAATTTCTTTATATAAAAATAATAAATTAATATTAAATAATAACTAAAAATAATGACTGATTCAACCGATATAAAAACTTTAGCAAAATGGATGGCTGCTGATTTCAGTAATCAAGCTCAAGCCTACGCAAATCCGCCCTTCTTTGCCCATATTCGAGTATGTATGCGTCCTTTACCTTATAGTTTACTTAATGCTACCAGCTTATTTTTAGAACAAGCTTACGATTTTATGTTAAATCAACCTTATCGTATTCGTGTTTTTAGCATTAAACTTGCAGACGAAAAATTAGAACTAGAACATTATAAACTTAAAAATGAAGAAGAGTTTTATGGAGCATCTCGTAATCCCCAAAAGTTAGCAAAATTAACTTTAGAAAATTTAGAAAAAATGAACGGTTGTGATATGACAGCCGAAAAAATCAATAATAGTTTTAAAGGAGAAATTAAACCGGGGAAGGCTTGTATCGTTGTTAGAAAAGGGCAAGAATCTTATTTAGATAATAGTTTTGAAGTAACGGCTGACAAATTAATTAGTTTTGATCGAGGTAGAGATTTAGTAACTGATGAGTTATTATGGGGCTCGATCGCCGGAGCGTTTGAATTTTATCCAATTCAAAGTTTTGCCCATGAGATTGATTAGAAAAATAGCAAAATAGATTAGGGATAATACTTTATAACTAATACCTATTTATCTTTACATTTCAATTAGAGAGAAAAATGCACAAATTGATTTTAACGACTTCTTTATTCTGTTTATTCATAAACTTTATTTTTCCTATTGCTAAAGTTAATTCAGAGACAAGAATAGATAATTTATCTAATACTTTAATACAAAAAAATATGCTCATTAGTGATAGACAAGAAAATGTTGTTTTTGGAAAAATTAGTTATAGAGAAAAAATTGCTTTACCACCTAATAGCGTTATTAAAGTAAAATTACTTGATGTATCTCTTCAAGATATTCCCGCCGTTGAAATGGCATCCCAAACCATCATTACCAAAGGCGAACAAATACCTATTTCTTTTCAATTACCGATAGCCTTAAAAGAGGTGAAACCTAATCATAGATATGTTGTCAGGGCAGAAATTTATATCGATGATAAATTAGCTTTTACCACCACTAAAAATTACCCTGTAATTACTCAAAATTATGGATATGAAGTTAATTTAGTTTTGTATAAAGTAAATAATTCTTCTTTAGAAAATCAATTAGTTAAAACAAAATGGTTATTAGAAGATTTGGCAGGAAAGGGTGTTATTGATAATGTACAAACTACTCTTGAATTTGGTTTAGATAATCGTTTATTTGGTAATGGAGGCTGTAATGGCTATTTTACCAGCTATAAATTTAATGAACATAGTTTTAATATTAAGGCGATCGCCTCTACTTTTAAAATGTGTCCTCCTTCGGTAATGAATCAAGAAACTAAATTTTTTGAAGCTTTAACAAAAGCTAAATCCGTTCGTTTAGAAGGTAATTTTTTATTCATTGAGGTTGAAGGATTTGATCAACCTTTGAAATTTACTCGTTTTTAAATTAAATTAACTTTAATAAGCAAAAAACTAACTTTATTTTATTGAGAATTTTTAACTATGATGATCGAAGCCTTCTCCCCAACACCCCCAGAATGGGCTAAAACAGCTATTCATGCC
>CAZWLZ010000118.1:0-10297 GCA_964634505.1 uncultured bacterium
GTGCAGGGCAAATTCGCAATATGAGAAAAATGAAAATTGTACAACCTTTAATGAAGGAAAGACAAGAAGAAATACAAAAGAAGTATAAAGATAATCCTCAAAAACAGCAGGAGGAAATGGGTAAATTAATGCAAGAATTTGGCAATCCTTTAGCGGGATGTTTGCCTTTATTGCTGCAAATGCCCATTCTTTTTGCCTTATTTGCTACCTTGAGAGGTTCACCTTTTGCTGATATTAATTACCCTATTGATGTGCAGATTTTGCCGAAAGAACAAATTGAATTAATTCAACCTCAACCTTTTAGCACTAAACCACAAAATATCTTTATCAGTGATGGTATTCATGATCAAGTTTTGGCTTTATTGCCTTCTGGAAATAAATTAGCAGTAGGGGATAATCCTAAAATTGAATTTCAAACTCCAGAGGGTAAATCTTTAAATCAATTATTAAGTCAATATCCTAATAATGATCTCAAGCCTACATGGACTGTTACTAAAGGAGCAGAAAGATTAATCATTAAAGAAGATGGTACAATTGAGGCGATCGCCCCAGGGGATGCCACCATCCAAGCCACCATACCAGGTATTGCTGCTAATAAAGGTTTCTTATTTATTGAAGCTTTAGGACGTATTGGAGCTGTAAGTCCAGATGGTAAAATAAATTGGGATATTATGGCGATGATTATTTTCTTTGGTTTAAGTATTTATGTTAACCAAGAACTTTCTGGCGGCCAAGGTACAAGTAATACTCAACAAAGTTCTATTAATAAAATAACACCAGTAATTTTTTCAGGGATGTTTCTATTTTTCCCTTTACCTGCTGGGGTTTTAATGTATATTGTGGTAGCAAATGTTTTTCAAACAATTCAAACCTTAATTTTGATGCGAGAACCTTTACCTGAAAATTTACAAAAATTAATAGAAGAACAAGAAAAAGAAGCTAAAGGGCGAGAACAACTTGCTTTTGAACCAAAAAGCCCTAAGAAAAAACCAAAAACATCTACTTAATAATAATTAATTATGGATGAGAAAATCCAACAAGGAAAAGATTGGCTAGAAAATTTATTAAAATTAATGAATATTCCTACCACTGTGCAAGTGGGAAGAATTGAAAAGGATCAAGATAATTCAACTTCTTGCTGGTTAACTATTGATGAGACTAAAATAACAGAAAGTCAAATTGAAATGTTAATCGGGAAAAAAGGAGAAACTATTGATTCAATTCAATATTTACTTAATACTTTGTTAAATATTCCTACCGATAATGATCATCAACATTGTAGTTTTACCGTAGAACTTAATGGTTATCGTATTGCTAGACAAGCTGAATTGTTTGCTTTAGCTCAAAATACGGCTAGTAGAGTACGTCAAACAGGATTACCAGAAGAATTAACTTATTTATCTTCTCCTGAACGTCGTCAAATTCATAGTTTTTTAGAAAAATCTGAGGATTTAGAGACTGAAAGTAAAGGACAAGAACCTGAACGCCGTTTAATTGTCAGATTACGCTCATAAATTGAGTTTTTTGATTATTATTTATATCAAAATTTAAACAGGGGGTTAAAACCCCTTGTCTTGTATCTGTTTTAATTTTTTAGAGTTGTTATGAAACCTATTTATATTCCCCAATTATTAAAAATGCCTCTTCAAACAGAGGAATTTAAGTTGAATCAGGCGATCGCCAATTTAGAGACTTTGACTCCTGTTAAAGGAATTTTAACGGTTACCCATGGAGGAACTTTTTTAGAGGTGAAAGTTTTAGCCGATACAATTATTACGTTAACGTGCGATCGGTGTTTACAATCTTTTAATTATCGCTTAAGCGTTGATACTTCAGAGTTAATTTTTTTAGATAAAAAGTTGGAATCAGATCAACATATTCCTTTAGAAAGAGAAATTACTTCAGAAAATTTATCCGAAAGTCTCGATCCAAATGGTTATTTTGAGGTAGAAAATTGGTTATATGAACAATTATCTTTAGCTATGCCCTTACGTCAACTTTGTCAAAATAATTGTTCGCCTCCTGAGTTTGACAATACTCCTGTTACCATGATAGACAGTCGATGGCGTAATTTGGCTTCTTTAATTTCTGAGGAATCATAATTAATGGCAACTCGCCCTATTTATTTAGATTGTCAAGCGACTACCCCAGTTGATCAAAGAGTTTTAGCTCGAATGTTGCCTTATTTTACTGAATACTTTGGGAATGCTTCGAGTATAAGTCATTGTTATGGTTGGGAGGCGGAGGCTGCTATTAAAAAAGCTCGAAATATTATTGCTAATAGTATTAATGCCCAAGAAAGTGAAATTATTTTTACCAGTGGTGCGACAGAGGCAAATAACTTAGCCATAAAAGGGGTAGCGGAGGCTTATTTTAGTAAAGGAAAACATATTATTACTTGTGTAACTGAACATAAGGCTATAATTGATCCTTGTTTATATTTAGAAAAATTGGGTTTTGAGATTTCTTTTTTACCCGTCAAATCTGATGGTTTATTAGATTTAGATTTACTAAAAAAAAGTTTGCGTAAGGATACTATTTTAGTGTCAATTATGGCTGCTAATAACGAAATTGGCGTTTTACAACCTCTAACAGAAATAGGCAAGATTTGCCATGAACAAAATATTTTATTTCATACCGATGCAGCCCAAGCTATAGGAAAAATTCCTTTAGATGTTTTAGCTATGAATGTGGATTTAATGTCTTTAACAGCCCATAAAATTTACGGTGCAAAAGGGATAGGGGCTTTATATGTCCGCAGACGCAATCCGAAGGTCAAATTAGCCTCACAAATTCAAGGAGGAGGTCAGGAGAAAGGTTTGAGAGCTGGTACGCTTTATACCCCTCAAATCGTGGGCTTTGGAGAGGCGATCGCCATAGCTTTAACAGACATGGAATTAGAAAATAAACGTCAAAAAGAATTAAGAAACAAATTATGGACAAAAATTAGTCAATTAGAAGGAATATATCTAAATGGTAATTTAGAACAAAGATTAGCGGGAAATCTCAATATTACTGTAGAAGGAGTTAATGGAGCGGCTTTATTATTAGGGTTACAATCTGTAGTAGCGGTGTCATCGGGATCAGCTTGTAGTTCAAATAATCAAAAACCATCTCATGTACTTATGGCTTTAGGATATACAGAAAAATTGGCTCAAAGTTCGATTCGTTTTGGCATTGGGCGATTTAATACCGAAGCCGAAATTGATTTAGTTGCAGAAAAAACCATAGAAATTATTAAAACTTTACGTCATTTTCAAAAATAAAATTTTATTATGGTAATTATATTTTAAATAAAGGAAATATATTAATGAGTAAACAAGAAATGAAAGGTTTAGTAATGGAGTTAAAAAACCAAATTATTATTATTGTTGGATTTGTAAGTATTTTTTGGATATTAGAAATCATCAATCAAGGTTTTTTTAGTGATAATCTCGATTTATTGGGCATAATACCCCGTAATGTCATTGGTTTAAGAGGAATTATTTTTGCACCTTTTTTACACTCAAATTTTGCTCATTTAATAGCTAATACAGTTCCTTTTGTAATGCTTTCTTGGTTTGTGATGTTACAAAAAACTGAAGATTTCTTTTTAGTAACTATCATTACGATGCTAATAGGTGGTTTAGGTGTATGGTTATTTGCTCCAACAGGTTCGGTTACCATTGGTGCAAGTATTTTAATCTTTGGCTATTTGGGATTTTTATTATCAAGAGGTTATTTTCAAAAAAATTTACCTTCTATTGTTCTATCTTGTGTCGTATTTATACTTTATGGTAGTTTAATTTGGGGTGTTTTGCCTTCTAATCCTCATATCTCTTGGCAAGGACATTTATTCGGTTTTATTGGCGGTATTGTAGCGGCTAAGATGATTTCAAAGGGTAATTGATGAATAACTCCGACCTTGGTTCATCAAAAAATCGGCGTTACATATTTAAAAGAGTAACAGGTGAAATAAGGACAAACTGTTCAGAAAACAATAGACTTGTTGTGAAATAAGTTAAGACAAAATAGAATTAAAGAAAAAATGTCCAAAAATTGAAATTAAGTTAGGGCGTGTCATCAATTAAGCAAAATAACAATCGCCGCTAAATAAATACCACCGAGAAAATTAATTTTTCGTTTATCATACCTAGTAGCGAGCGCTCTATTTTTAATTTTATCCCATTGATCATCCCTTAAAGCATAACGACACATTTTCTTAGCACACCCCTTTTTTTTTACTACTTCAGAGATATATTTTACCTATTTTTCAGTTCTAATTGATGACACGCCCTAGTGCAGTTTATAAAGCTAAAGCCTTAAAAAATCTCGGTAATATGTTGCGAGTTATTGGTGATATTCAACAGTCAAAAGAAGTATTAGAGGCTAGTTTAGCAATTGCTCAAAAATGGAATTCTTCTCAAGATAAAAGTAGAACTTTACTTAGTTTAGGTAATACAAAATTGGTGATCGCCATTGGAACGATCGCCTTAATGTTAATCAATTAAGTAGTTTAATCCGTTCGCGTAATTTTGAACCACTCGAATTACTCGTTTTAAGTGCTTGTGAAACTTCAAAAGGGGACGATAAAGCTTATTTAGGGTTAGCTGGAGTAGCCGTTAGATCCGGTGCAAGAAGCACATTAGCAACTCTTTGGCAAATTAATGACAAGACAACAGGAATTTTGATGAATCAATTCTACTCTACTTTAAATAAACCAAATATTACTAAAGCAGAAGCTCTTCGTCAAGCCCAATTATCAATTTTTAATGATCCTAAACACAAATCTCCTTATTATTGGGCGGGTTATGTTTTGGTTGGTAATTGGTTATAACAGTTAATTTTGATTGAAGCAACTTAAAGAAGCAAATAGAAATGGGAGATTTTTTTCTTCTCTCGTTTGATATTGTCATCCCTCAATTTTTTTTAGCTGCAGTATAACAATTTCTACCGTTTTCTTTAGACAGATAAAGTGCTTTATCTGTATTACTAATAAAAGTTTCCATCTCTAATTTTTGGGTGGGAATAATACAATTAATCCCTATACTTAAGGTAACTTGAGAAGAAACTAAAGACATTTGGTGCGGAATTTTTAAATTTTTTATTTCTTCTTGAATATTTTCAGTAATACAAATCGCTCCTTCTAAATGAGTATTGGGAAGGACAATTACAAATTCTTCTCCTCCATATCTTGCTACTAAGTCAGCAGGACGTTTTAAAACAGAATTAAGAGTATTCGCCACTTTTTTTAAACAATCATCTCCTCCCAAATGTCCATAAGCAAGATTATATTTATTGAAATAATCTACATCAATTAAAATTAAACTAAGAGGTAATTTTTCTCGAGCTAAACGTTTCCATTCTGTTTCAAAATATTGATCAAATTTACGACGATTGGCAATGCCTGTTAAACCATCTAACCAAGCTAAAGATGCTAATTTTGCATTAGCTAATTCCAATTTTTGATTAGTTTGGGTTAAGGCTTTTTCTACTCGTAAACGTTCATTAATTTCTGTTTGTAATAATTCATTTTGTTTTTGTAATTCTTGATAAAGTCTTGTTTGATTTAGTTGATTTTCAATGCGAATTAAGACTTCTTCTAAATGAAAAGGCTTGGTAATATAATCTATTCCACCTACTTGAAAGGCTTTAACTTTATTTAAAATTTGATCTGATGCACTGATAAAAATGACAGGACTTGACTTATATTTCTCTTTTTGTTTTAACGCTTCACAAACTTGATAACCGTCCATTTCTGGCATATTTACATCTAATAAAATTAAATCTGGTTGGATTATGTCTAAGGCTTGTAAGGCAAATTTTCCGCTAATGGCTTTTTTTACGATATAACCTTGTGCGCTTAACATGGTAGATAGTAGTCGTAAATTATCACTAGAATCGTCAACTAATAAAATAGTTTCTTGAGGATGAGAAAAATTAATATTATTCATTTTTGGTAGTTAAATGTGCTAATAAATCTAAACGAAAATTTTCCACTAAACTATTTAAGTTTTTAACTAAATTTTTTTCAGTGGCTGGAATTTGTTTAATTAAATCAATAATCAAATCTTCATCCATACTCAAAGAGGCTTGATGTAATTCATCAATCCAAGTTTGAGGCATTATTTTAAAAGATTGTGCTGTTAAAACAAATTTTTCATCAGTAGAATTAGCAAAAGATTCCGTATCTTCTCGATAACAATATTTAACGCCTAAATGTTGAGCCATTTTTTCTAATAAAAGTTCTTCTCGATAAGGTTTGGCCATATAATCATCACAACCAGCCTCAATGGGGGCAATTTTGGCATCAGAAAAAGCGTTAGCGGTAATGGCAATAATTTTGGTATTTTTTCCTTCGGGCAACTGTCTGATTTTTCGGGTGGCTTCATAGCCATCCATGACAGGCATTAACATATCCATCCAAATTAAGTCGGGTTTCCATTGCTTCCATGTGGCGATCGCCTCAGCACCATTATTCACTGTACGTACTTTAAAACCGATAGGGGATAACAGTCTAATTAAAAGTAAGCGATTTTCTTCTACATCTTCTGCGATTAAAATTTTATACTCTTTTTGCCCTGGCTCTAAACCAATGACTTGTTTATTAGGGCTTTTTGTTTGTTCTTTAAGTTCGTCTGCTAGTTTTAATTTAATATCAAAGGTAAAAATAGAGCCTTCTGAGGGGTTACTTTTGACCGTAATATTCCCTCCTAAGAGGTTAATAAACTGCTTACTAATAGACAATCCTAGCCCTGATCCTTGCATTGATTTACGACCAGATTCTGATTGGATAAATGGATCAAATAAATTATCTAGTTCTTCCGTTGCAATTCCTGCACCTGTATCAGAAATTTCAAAAAATACTTGAGTTAATTCTGTGCCTAAATAAACTCGTAATTTTACCCAACCTTCATTCGTAAATTTAATAGCATTTTCGATTAAGTTAATTAAAACTTGTCGTAATTTATTTTCATCAGTTATGACATATTTGGGAATGTTGGCATCGCATTCTAAGATAAGTTGTAGATTTTTAGCTGAAGCCTTGAGTTGTAGCATTTCGGCGATGGATTCTATTACTTGATAAAGATCAAAATGATTTTCATTAAAAGTCATTCTTCCTGCTTCAATTTTAGACATTTCTAAAACATCGTTAATTAAAGATAATAAATGTTCCCCACTACGATTGATAATTTTTAAATATTCTTGTTGTTCCGAACTAAGAGATTTATCTTTGTTCATAATTTGACTAAAACCAAGAATAGCATTAAGAGGAGTACGCAATTCATGGCTCATTTTTGCTAAAAATTGGGTTTTGGATTGATTAGCGATTTTAGCTTTTTCGGCGGCAGATTCTAGGGCATTTTGAGATATTTCTAAAGCTGTGAGAGTTAATAAGTCTCTTAAATCTCGGGCTGCTTGGATTTCTAACGATCGCCAAGGAGCAGATTTTTCTTTGACTGTTTCTTTCCATAATTCAAAAGAATTGCGAGGATTAAGGATTAGTTCTCCTTTTTCATTTTTTGTATATTGTACGGCTGGATTGCCTCCCCAATTAACTGTATCAATAATTTCAGGGCGAAACCAAATGATATAATAAGAGGTGATATTGAGACAAATAGAAATCATTAATAAGCCACTAGCTGTGTCTGTAAAATTTTTAGCTGGGGTATAAATTTTAGCTAGATGAGAAGTATAAAAAACCTCTTGCTGATAATTTTGAGAAAACCAATTAACGAATAATTTTACTTGATTAAAACTGGGTGTTTTTCCTATTAAAACTAATTCTTCCCCAAAATAAATTGCTGCTCCTTGGGCTTCAAGTAATTCTAAAAGATGATTTTCATTTGCTTCTAAGATATTACTGATAGATTTTTCTTGGCGATCAGCTTTAGCCGCCACTGCGTGATCGCCAATAGGATTGATTTCTTTAGTAGGTAAATCAGATTTAAGAAAATAAGAATCATTTATGCTGGATATATTGATAAATTCTTTTAATTTTGCTTGAATTTGACTATAAATTTCTTTGATTTCCAGCCGATAATTATTAACTTCTTGTTCTTGTTTTGTTAATAATTTCAAAGACATAAATTTTGCTAAAAATTCACAATAATTACGTATTTCAGGGGTAATATATTTAGGCGAAAAATGTTGACATACTATTAAACCCCAAAGATTTTCTTCATGTATTAAAGAGATGACACAAGAAGCAGAAACTCCCATATTTTTATAATATTGAATATGACAAGGAGAAACTGCTTTTAAAGTCGATAAATTGAAGTCTAAAGGTTGATTGGTGAGAGGATTAAGATGAGGGATAATTGTTGAAGGAGAGGCATTAAGATCGGCAATTAACCGTACAGGATTAAATAAAAAGCCTTGTCTAGCAATAGGTGGCACATCAATACTTGGAAAATGAAGTCCTAAAAATGATTCTTGGGAATTCTGGTTAGTTTCAGCAATTACTACGCCACTTTCATCTGGATTAAAGCGAAATAATAACACTCGATCATAATTTGTGATTGATTGTATTTCTTGAACTATTAATTTGGTAGTTTCTTCAAAGTTGGTATCATTTTTGATCTTATCTACAAAGGTTTTAAGTCTTTGATGATCATCAAAATTTTTTTCTTGATTAGATTTAAAAAGAGGCTCGATTTCTAAAATTAATGTGTCATTATGGCGACGAATTAAAGAGTAAAATGAAGCTAATTTACCTTGAATTTTTCTATTAAAATTAAAGCTATAAAATAAATTATCTTTTGTTTCTTTTAGGCGATCGCCAATTCCCTTTAAATAACGAGGGGAAATAATTTTGTTTAAATTTTTTTGTAATAACTTTTCAGGTTTAATCCCCAAAATAGACTCAGTATTATCACTTGTTTGTAGAATAGTCAATTCGGGTTCTTGCAATACTAATAAAATACCATAACTCTGAATAAATCGAGATAAATAATTAATTTCTACTTCGTAATTATTAAAATTATTTAGTAACTCTGTTACTTGATCATTAGTTATCTCAGTGCTTATATCCTCTTTTGTTTGCTGATTCCCCTTTTTTTGAGTCATTTAACTTCTTAAAATATTTTTTAATACTATTCTTTAACCATGACCTTTACAAAAAGGATCAGTTTTAGTGCAATGATTGTACTAAAATTTGAACAAACAAATTATTTTTGTTATAAAAGTTTACACAGTTTTCTTTAATTAAAATTATTGTCTTAATATAAAATTATGGCTCGTACACCTTCTACCATGCTTGAATTAGGGACAATTGCCCCTAACTTTAGTTTACCTGATACGGTTTCTAATCAAATAATTTCCTTGAGTGATTTTAGTCAATGTAAGGGTTTAGTTGTGATGTTCATTTCTCGTCATTGCCCTTTTGTGAAACACGTTCAAAGTGAGTTAGCAAAAATTGGACATGATTATATCCCGCAAAATATTGGTATCGTGGCTATTAGTCCAAATGATATTATTAATTATCCCGATGATTCTCCCGAAAATCTTAAGTTAATGGCCACAGAAGAAGGTTTTAATTTTCCTGTGTGTTACGATGCAACTCAAGAAGTGGCTAAGGCTTATCAAGCAGCCTGTACACCAGATTTTTATTTATTTGACCAAAATTTTAAGTTAGTTTATCGTGGTCAATTAGATGATAGCAGACCTAGTTTAGATATACCCGTGACAGGAAAAGATTTACGTTTGGCGATCAATACTCTTTTAAGTGGTAAGCCTTTAAATCCAGACCAAAAGCCGAGTTTAGGTTGTAATATTAAATGGATTAAAGGTAACGAACCTTCTTATTATGGCTAAACAAAGATAAGTATAGATAGTAGGTATTAGGGAATGGGTAATGGGTAATGGGTAATGGACAATGGCAATGGGGAATGATATTAACTTTATTTAACCTAACATCAAATAGCTAAAACCTTTTATCTTTTATTTGATGTTTTTATTTATTGGTGTTTTGTGGCGATCGCCACAAAACACCAATAATAGATTAAAATAGAAAAAATAAAGATTAAGAAAAAAAATTTATGACAACTACCGCAGACGATGTATGGAAACTATTAGCAGAATTAACCACCAAGCAATCAGAATTAACTACTGCTCAAAAAGAAACTGATAAACAACTCAGAGAAACCGATCGCCAACTAAAAGAATTAGGTAAACAAACCGATCTTCAACAACAAAAAACCGATCTTCAATTGAAAGAGACGAGCAGACAACTAAAAGAATTAGGTAAACAAATTGGCGGATTAGCTTCAAAATTTGGTAGCTTTACCGAAGGTTTAGCTCTTCCCTCAATGGAAAA
>CAZWLZ010000119.1:0-10288 GCA_964634505.1 uncultured bacterium
ATCGCACCCTCCCACCACAAATAACAAAACCGCGATCTCACTTAAAACAACAAGACGGAGATCGCACTAATCTTCAATCGCTAGATTCTCTGATGATTTGGCAATAGTACTTCTTTTTTGATTTTAAGAAGTATGCGGCCAAAAGGCTTAATAACTATATTCTTTCTAGAATCCCATTGCCCTGGCTCATTTGGTTTGATTAGCTGACAATCACGGAGTTTCCGAAGACGCTGGTGTTCAGGCGAATCGCGCTCGAATCCTGGTATTAACTCTTCAACAGTAATAAGTCTATTTGATCTATAAACTTTATTAAGAAGAGATTTATCTTGGTCATCTAAATCCTTGATTAGTTCATCTACTTCATCTAACAAATCTTGAGCGAGGTCAACTGCTTGATCAGCCGTAATTTCCATCTCTGGACCGTTCGGAATTTTCAAACGAAAAGTTCTTAGGCGTGAGACTATCTGGGTGATTGGTTTTCTGTACTGTATGACCACATATACAGAGACAAATGCCCAAAAAAAGCTGGTAATCAATTCTATAAGCCCTGAGAGTTCTTTCATAATTTACTGACAGCTTGTCCTCAAATTAACTTGATTTCCTTACTATAGGTTGCAAGGCTAACTATTGATTGCACGGAAACTTTCAATATATTACCCCTGAGAGGAACATTATACGGAAACTTTCTGTATAACACTACCAAATAGAGCGATGTACGGAAAATATCTGCATAACACCTCAAAAAGAAAGTTAGACGGAGCAGTTAACCATAACCCGCTTATCATACTTCACCTTTCTTCAACTGAGACTAAAATCGTAATAAAATTTTACACGCCTCATCCCTTGACATATTTTGGTAAAATCTACTATAATCCAATTAATCCTCGGAGAGAGGATGTTAACCATCCAGGGAGTCTGGCATGAAAAACCAATATCAATACGGAATCTACATCGGTCGGTTCCAGCCTTTTCATTTGGGTCACTTACGCACTCTAAACCTTGCCCTCGAAAAAACCAAGCAAGTCATCCTAATTTTAGGTAGTCATCGTGTAGCGGCAGATACTCGTAACCCCTGGAGATCGCCAGAAAGGATCGCTATGATTCAGAGTTGCTTAACCCCCGAAGCCTTGCAAAGGATTCATTTTCTCACCGTTAGAGATTGGCTCTATAGTGATAATCTGTGGTTAGCTGCCGTGCAACAACAAGTTTTAGAAATTACCGAAGGCAGTAATTCCGTTGTTATCTTAGGTCATCGTAAAGATGCCTCTTCCTATTATTTGAATCTTTTTCCCCAATGGGATTATTTAGAAACAGGTCACTATCAAGAATTAAATTCTACCCAAATTCGAGCGGCTTATTTTGAGGGTAAAGAAACCGACTATCTCGATAAAATTCCTTTGGCGATCGCCAAATATTTAAAAACTTTTCAAAAGAGTGAAAGTTACACTGCTCTTTGTGATGAATATCAATTTTTACAAGCCTATAAACAGGCTTGGGCAATGGCTCCCTATCTCCCAACTTTTGTAACAACGGATGCGGTAGTAGTGCAAGCAGGTCATGTATTGGTGGTACGCCGTAAAGCCAAGCCAGGTAAGGGATTAATTGCTTTACCAGGGGGCTTTATTCAACAAGAAGAAACTCTGATAGAAGGAATGTTACGGGAATTGAAAGAAGAAACTCGTCTCAAAGTTCCTTTGCCCGTTTTGCGTGGTTCTATTGTGGAAAGTCATGTCTTTGATGGTCCAGGGCGATCGTTACGAGGAAGAACTATCACCCATGCCTATTTTATCCAGTTACCAGGGGGAGAATTACCCACAGTTAAAGGTGGGGATGATGCTCAAAAAGCGTGGTGGATGTCCTTAGCTGATCTTTATGCTCAGGAAGAGCAAATTTACGAAGATCATTTTCAGATTATTCAACATTTTGTCAGTAAAGTTTAGGAATCCCCCCTAGCCCCCCTTGATAAATGGGGAACAAGAATATTTTTAAAGTCTTCTTTTATTAATATTCTTACTAAATTATTGGCTACAAATTACTTCTATAAAGATAAATTTAGGGGGATAAAACTCATCGTAATCATCAACAAAACTAAATTAATCACCATGAATACCAATTTAATCCTCGATGTGGACTCTTATAAAGTTAGCCATTGGTTACAATATCCTCCTGAAACAACGGCTATGTATTCCTATGTCGAAAGTCGTGGGGGAAAATATCCTGTCACCGTCTTTTTTGGACTTCAATATATTTTAAAACGCTATCTTTGCCAACCCATTGAACGATGGATGGTAGAGGAAGCAAATACGCTTTTAACCGCTCATGGTTTACCCTTTAATTATGAAGGTTGGCGATATATTGCTGAAGATTTAAAAGGTCATTTACCTGTACGCATCAAAGCCGTTCCCGAAGGCTCGGTTATTCCTGTGCATAATGTTTTGATGACTGTAGAATCTACTGATCCCAAAGTCTTTTGGTTAGTTTCATGGCTCGAAACTCTATTAATGCGAGTTTGGTATCCTATTACTGTTGCAACCCAAAGTTGGCATTTAAAAAAGCGAATTTATGAATCCCTATTGCGTACTGCGGATGATCCTGATACAGAAATTAATTTTAAACTCCATGACTTTGGAGCGAGGGGGGTTTCTAGTTGCGAATCATCAGGAATTGGAGGATTAGCCCATTTGGTTAATTTTCGTGGTTCAGATACAGTACAAGCCCTTATTTACGGTCAAAAATATTATAATTGTGCGATGGCTGCCTATTCTATTCCAGCCGCCGAACATTCCACCATTACCGCCTGGGGCAAGGAAGGGGAAGTTTTTGCCTATCAAAATATGCTGACTCAGTTTGCCAAACCTGGTGCTGTTTTAGCGGTAGTTTCTGATTCCTATGATTTATGGAATGCCATTGATAACCTCTGGGGAGATCGCCTGCGTCAACAAGTGATTGATTCGGGAGCAACTTTGGTAATTCGGCCTGATTCGGGTGAACCTATAGAAATTGTAGCTAAAACCCTGGAAAAATTAGAAGATCGCTTTGGTAGTAAGATCAATCAGAAAGGCTATCGAGTGTTAAATGCGGTTCGTGTTATTCAAGGGGATGGTGTGGATGAAGAAAGTATTACTGTCATCTTAGCAAAAACTGAAAGTCTCGGTTTTAGTACCACTAATTTAGCTTTTGGGATGGGAGGAGCTTTATTGCAAAAACTGAATCGAGATACCCAAAAATTTGCCATGAAATGTAGTGAAGTAACTATTGCAGGAAAGGCGATCGCCATTTATAAAGACCCCATTACTGACCCAAATAAAACCAGTAAAAAAGGACGATTAGCGTTGATTAAAACAAAAATGGGTTACGAAACTGTTGCTTCTTCTGTCGATGATCAATTGGTTTGTATCTATGAAAATGGAAAAATGTTACAGGAGCAATCTTTTGAAGAAATTCGCCAACGAGCTTGGTCGTTTAAAGATTAACTTATATTTCTTAAATATCAAAATAATACTTCTTGCTTTAACATAACTTAGGGTTTTGTTGGGTTTTGATGCCCCAACCCAACTTACAAAATCATTAATTATTTACTTAAAGCTTTTAGAAAACTCCTCATACTAGAAAAAATGCTCGGTTTCGCTCTTGATTGCGTCAAATCTCCTTCCGTTTCAGAGGAAGATTCTGTTTTCATCAAAATTCTATCCAAGGCTTCACCTAGGGGCTTATTCGATTCTTCGGCAAGTAGTTGATAATTATCGTTTTCTGTTTCTAGCCATACTTGCCATAAACTAGGAAAGTTTCTTAAAACTACTGCCCCATCTAAAGGGCGAAAATAATAACTAGAGACAAGTTTACTAATAAATCTTTCTCTTAATTGCCTAGCTGCATAACCAATACCAACGATCGCCACATCTTCCAACTGAGGAATAACTAAAACTACTGGGCGATCGCCAGCAATATTACATAACCTTTCAACTTGGGCAACTTCTAAAGCTGATGGACAAATAACCAAAAATGCTTGATCAGCATCATTAATTTTACAATCAACAGGATTACGACTACTACCTAAATCACTTACTTGAAAAGAAGTTTCACCCCAATCTCGTCTAGCTAAAGCAGCCGCCCCGGTATCAGGAAATAAGACTTTTAACCCCGACTGGTAATCAGCAAATAAAGAAGAAAATTCTTTAGCTAAATATTGAGATTGTAAAGCAATTTCAGGAATTATTAACTCAATTTGGACTACTTGACAACCAGAATCTAAAGCAACTTTGGTTGCCTCTTTCGCTTGTAAAATAGCTTCTTCTAAAGTTTGAGGAATTTGAAAAGACAATTGTTCGTTATTCATTATTAACTAAATTTTCGCCAATTATTAACAAATAAATGGCAAATTAAAATATTTTATTTATATAAAGAAATATTATTTTACTTCTCTATTTTTCAATTGTCAATTGTAGCATTTACCAAGTTTCTTAGTAGGATATAAACAAGGGATTTAAACCCCCTGTATTTCTCTTAACTTATCTAACGATTGCTATAGTAATTAAATTTTAACCAAATTTGCCACTAACATATCTTTGAGTAGATTCTACTTTCGGATTTTGAAAAATATTTTCCGTGGTATTATATTCTGCTAAATAGCCTAATTTTCCGCTACCTTTCTCCGTAGCTTCTGCATTAAAAAATGCCGTAAAATCTGATACCCTTGAGGCTTGTTGCATATTATGAGTAACAATAACGATCGTATAATTTTCCTTTAACTCGTGAATTAATTCTTCAACTTTCAGAGTAGAAATGGGATCTAAGGCACTACAAGGTTCATCCATTAATATTACATCGGGTTGAACGGCGATCGCCCTAGCAATACATAATCGTTGTTGTTGCCCCCCTGACAAAGCTAATCCACTTTGATTAAGTTTATCCTTAACTTCATCCCAAAGAGCGGCTTTTTGCAAACAATCCTCAAGTAATTGATCCATATTACCTTTATAACCATTTAATCTAGCACCCCACAGGATATTTTCTTTAATAGATTTAGGAAAAGGATTAGCTTTTTGAAATACCATACCGATATTACTTCTTAAACCAACAGGATCAACATTTTTTGCATAAATATTTTTACCCTTAAATGTAACCTCTCCTTCAACTCTAGCACTGGGGATCAGATCATTCATACGATTGAAACATCTTAAAACTGTACTTTTACCACAACCTGAAGGGCCAATAAATGCAACCACTTTATGAATAGGAATATCGACAAAAACATTAGATAAGGCTAAATTTGAGCCATAATATACATTAAGATTTTTAGCACGTAAAACTGCCTCTGTTATTACTCCATCGTTGATAGTTTCAGTCATAATTTTTACCTAAATTTGATAATAGTTTATATATATAGTTTGTTAATTTAAGTCAACTTATCTCAGAGATAGATTACCTTTAAGCAAAAAGATTTTTAGAATTTAATTTTTTGATTGGAAAATTTATTATTTTAAATTTCACAGTAATTATTTCTTTTTAGTTGACTAGGAATATTTTTTTCAGAGAATTAATTAAGTTAATTTTTTATGAAAACTATCTAGTTTCAATTCTACAAAATTAACCAAAACGTCCGCCTACATAATCTCTGGTGGCTTGTTCTTTGGGATTACCAAAAATTTTTTCAGTTCGATCAAATTCAACTAAGTAACCAACCTTACTACCTTTACCTACTGCTTCGGCATTAAAAAATGCTGTCATATCTGCTACCCTAGTGGCTTGTTGCATATTGTGAGTCACAATAACGATAGTGTAGTTTTCCTTTAACTCGTGCATTAATTCCTCTATTTTCAGAGTTGAAATAGGATCTAAGGCACTACAAGGTTCATCCATAAGTATTACTTCTGGTTGAGCGGCGATCGTTCTGGCGATACAAAGTCGTTGTTGTTGCCCACCAGATAAAGAAAAACCACTTTCTTTAAGTTTATCTTTAACCTCATCCCATAAAGCAGCACGTTTTAAGGAGGTTTCTAGTAATTCATCTAAATCTCCTTTATAATTATTTAATCTTGCACCATAAAGGACGTTATCACAAATAGATTTGGGGAATGGATTAGGACGCTGAAAAACCATACCAATCCTTTTGCGTACTTCAATGGGATCGATATTAGGATCGTATAAATTCTGTTCATCATAAGTAATTTTTCCTGTTAAACGAAAACTACTGATTAAATCATTAAGACGGTTAAAACATCGTAAAATCGTACTTTTACCACAACCTGAAGGACCGATAAATGCTGTAATTTTATTTTTGGGAATATCAAAATTAACGTCTCTAACTGCTCGATATTTGCCATAATAAATATCTACATTTTCGATGTCGATAATCGAATCTTCATCTTTTTTTTGATTGATAGTCTTGCCGTTGTTTCTTATTTGATCTTCCATATATTTCCTCCTGATTTTAATTTTTTTTAATAAATAATGTAATTGAATTTTTAATAAAGTTTACGGCGAGTAGCAAAACGAGCGGCAATACTGGTTATTAGTACTAAAAAGACTAATATTAGGGAGGCAGCCCAAGCTAATTCTTGTTGGGGTTTAAAGGGTATGGTTGCAAAGTTATATACTAATACCGATAAGGTTGCAATGGGTTGTTTTAAACCATCGACGGAAAAATCGGGCCAGAAATTTGAATAAAGTGCTGTAAAAATAAGGGGAGCTGTTTCACCAGCTGCTCTGGCGATCGCCAAAGTAATTCCTGTAATAATACCAGGTATAGCAGCCGGTAAAACAATTTTTAAGACTGTTTGATATTTATACGCCCCTACTCCTAGAGCAGCCCAACGAATTTCTTGGGGGACAATTTTTAAGGCCTCATCGGTAGTACGAATAATAGTTGGTAACATCAACACTGACAGGGAAACACCCCCAGCGATAGCCGAGAAGCCAATTAAACCACTTGAAACTAATAAACCATAAGCAAAAATACCAGCAATAATAGAAGGTACACCACTTAAAACGTTAGTAGCAAAACGAATAGAATTAGCAAATTTACTACCGCCACTAAATTCAGAGAGATAAACTGCCGTAAAAACGCCTATGGGTACAGCAATCGCAGTGGCGATAGATACCACAACGAGAGTACCTACAATAGCATTACCAATACCTCCTTCGGCTAAACCGGGAGGTGGGGGTAACTGAGTGAATAAATCGCTGTTAATTCGAGAAAAACCTTGAACAATAACGAAATAAAGCACTGCAACTAAGGGAATCATGGTAATAAACATACAAAGGGCTGCTATTCCCGTAAAAAGTGAGCCAAAAATAGCTCGAGGACTACCAGAAACTTTTTTTAAACTGCCTCTACCTATGGTGGAAATAGTCATAATTTTTTTAATTATTTTAAGATCAATATTTAATTTAAATTTTAAGATTAATAATAGATTTACTCGTATTTTGCTCTAACTTTTTCAACAATTAATTCAGCCATGATATTGACAATTAAAGTTAAAATCATTAATACTAAACCTGCATACATTAAAGAAGATACTTGTAAACCACTTGCCTCAGCAAATTGGTTTGCAATCAGCGAGGCGATTGTATTAGCTGGATCGAGAATAGAAATACTTAAACGATTGGAGTTACCGATAATCATGGTAGCAGCCATTGTTTCACCCATAGCACGTCCTAACGCCAACATTATGCCCCCTACAATACCAGAAATAGCTGCTGGAACTAAAACTCGGAAAATAGTTTCCCAACGAGTCGCCCCTAATCCCAAAGAAGCCTGACGTAAATCTGGAGGTAAAGAAGCCAGAGAATCTCTTGAAATAGCAATAATAATAGGAATAATCATTACTGATAAAACTATCCCAGCAGGTAACATTCCAGGTCCGGCAGGTTCGCTACTAAATAAAGGAAACCAGCCAAAATTGGCGTTAAGCCAAGTACCAAAAATTTTCGTGATGGGAATTAAGACAAAAATACCCCATAATCCGTAAACCACACTAGGAATAGCTGCGAGAATTTCTACTAAAAATACTAAAACGGTACGAATATTTTCAGGAATAAAATCTTCACTTAAAAAAATTGCGGCACCCACTCCTAAAGGAATGGCAATGACTAAAGAAATTAAAGCACTAACTAATGTACCATATATCATGGGTAAAACCCCATATTCATCAGTAACTGGATTCCAATTACTATTAGTTAAAAATCCAAAATTAAATTTGGCGATCGCCGGCCATGCACCATAAGCAATGATAACGGCAATACTCAATAAAATTAAACCAATGGAAATGGTAAAAATAAGAGTCATCCAGAGAAAACCTTTATCTAAATTTTTCTCCACACTCGATCTCGAACCGGTTGGGCTTTTCGATTTACGATAACCAGATATTGTCATTTTTTTCTCTATTCTTTTACTATGATTTTGATAATTGTCATCAAATATTTTGAGTTTTAAAAAATTTTTCAATCCAAAACAAATATTATTTAACGACTGTCTTTACTTCAGGAATTTTTCGCCATAAGCATTTAACTCAATTACTAATATTATAAACAGTAAAAGAGTTTCTAATTTCTCAGAATTTGCGTATATTTAATTTATCAAATATCATTTAATTAACTATTATTAAAATTTTTATTTATGAACATTAACTTTTGATCATAATATGAAGATTATCGTGACTAGGTAAAGAATAGATTAAGGATAATATAATTTTTTTTGTAATAAAAGTTAATATCTTTAATTTTCTTAAAATTATTAAGGTAAGGTAGAATAACTAATTTTGATCTATTTTGAATCAATTAAAAAAAGCACTAATGATAGTTTTTAATACTTTTTTAAGAAAAAATAAATAAATTCTAAAATATGTGAACATTTTGTCGAAAAAATATTTAAAATATTATTACTTAAATTATTTTGATACGGTGAGCAATATAAATACATTTTACCAATTACAAGAATTAGATTTAGATATTGAAAACGTTAATCAATATTTAATTGACTTAGAATCATCAGAAATTATTAATTGGGCCAAAGATCAATTTGCTGAAGGTTTGGTTTTAAGTACAAGTTTTGGCATTCAATCTGCTGTAATGCTTCACCTTGTTACTCAAATTATACCTAATATTCCCGTCATTTGGATTGATACTGGTTATTTACCTAAAGAAACTTATCTTTTTGCTGAAGAATTAACCCAAAAATTACAACTAAATTTAAAAGTATATCAATCAACTCTTTCTCCTGCTCGAATGGAAGCAATACATGGTAAATTATGGGACAAAAAAGATTTAGATTCTTTAAATTTATATGACAAAATTCGTAAAGTTGAGCCAATGCAACGAGCGTTAAAGGAATTAAAAGCTACTGCGTGGTTGGCTGGTTTACGTCAACATCAAACTAATTTTCGTCAAAAGTTAGGTTATATCAATAAGCAAGGAAGTCAATATAAAATTTTGCCTATTTTAAGTTGGGATTCTCGTACTATTTATCAATATTTGACTAAATATGATTTACCTTATCATCCTCTTTTTGATCAAGGTTATGTCACTGTTGGTGATTGGCATTCTAGTCGCCCTCTTTCTATTGATGATGATAATGAAAGAAATACTCGTTTTCATGGGGTAAAACAAGAATGCGGTTTACATTTACCTCTCAATGATAATGAAGCTCAAAGTCTTGATTCTAGTCAACTTTAATTTTTTAAATTTATGGAGATCGCCATAAACAATAAGTTAGGTATTTGGTTCTTTTTTCTCCTAATTAGGTCAATCTTAGTTAAAATCGTTTCATCATCGTAAATTCACCTTAAAGTTACTTTTATTTTTATTTAATAATGTCAGTTATCAAAAAGTTACATCAAGACTTAATTACCAAAAAACGCTCTGCGACGGAAATTACCCAAGAATATCTAGGTAATATTGAAAAATTAGAACCTAAATTACATAGTTTTTTATGTATTACCTCAGATTTGGCTTTAGCAACAGCAAAAAAAGTTGATGACAAAATTGCCCAAAATCAAGAAATAGGAGTATTAGAGGGCATTCCTATGGCCATAAAAGACAATATGTCAACTAAGGGTATTCCTACTACTTGTGGCTCAAAAATTTTAGAAAATTTTATTCCTAGTTATGAGTCTTCGGTTACTCAAAAATTACATGATGCTGGGGCTATTATTTTAGGTAAAACTAATCTTGATGAATTTGCCATGGGAAGTTCGACGGAAAACTCGGCTTTTCAAGTTACGGCTAATCCTTGGGATATTACTAGAGTGCCGGGAGGCTCGTCAGGAGGCTCAGCAGCAGCGGTGGCAGG
>CAZWLZ010000120.1:0-10248 GCA_964634505.1 uncultured bacterium
GTAATTACCCAGTCAGTTTTGTTGGTTTTTTCTAGATAAAATTGGTTAGTCATAGTCAATTTTGTTTGACAATTCAAGGGAATATTATAAAATTTGCCAAATGGATTATAACTTTGTTCAATTTTATGTATGTCTAAACTATGCCATCGATCTGCCCAAGTGGCAAATCCCCACGAAAAAAAGCGATTAGAAATCATAAAATCTTCTTGTATGGTTTCATTAATTCCTTCAGGAAGAGTGGCATAACCATTGACAGAAAAGACTTTTTTTTCATCTTTATAGGCTTCTAAAAGACGACAAATGCGATCGTAAAAATAAATATTTGGCACTACATCATCTTCAAGAAAAACGATGCTGGGATATTTGTTAAGGACTTCTGTAATACCATTGAGGGTATTAAAATGACAGCCTAAATTTTTTGGACGAACAATAATTTCTACGTCAAATTTTTGAGCTAATTGTTGAAATAAATCAATACATTCTTGGGTATAAATTGCATCTTTTTCATTTCTCCCTGCATCGATAAAACCAAAAATTTTACGAGGTAATAAAGTTTGTTTTTCTATGGCTTGTAATGTTACTTTTAATAAGTCTGATCTTGTAAAAACAGTAATCATTATGGGGGGTAATTCTATAGGAAGTGGTATTGTATTTAGGCTTTTTATAGATATATTTTTTGTTTGCATTTTATTTATTATGTTTAATAAATTTATTTTTTTCCTAAAGATTTGATATTATGATCAATTATTTATTAATTTTTAATTATGCTTTTTTTTCATTAATTACTAAGTAACTTAATAGCCAATTTGCTATAGTTGCTCGTCGAGTTTCTCTTGGACTAAATTCCCCTATTTTATAACCTTTAAAATTTAATTTTTCTTTTAATAATTGTTTATTTTCAGGGGGAATTGAGCGAGTTAATTTTACTGTCGGAGGACGATTTGCAATAAAATCTGGAGGTTGAGAATATTCATTTTTCCAACTATCCTCTACCAAAGAATTATCATAATTTTGAGTATCTGAATTATAACGATAACCAAGATAATACCAAACTAATTGATTGGCAGTATTATCATCTATTTGATTATTTAAGATTTGCCAAATTGTTTCTTGATTTAGTGGAGGTAATGCTGTCATTATTAAGTGAATATGTTTAATTTTAATTAAAAGATAGTAAAAAGTTAGCAAAATATTTGTAGTTAGGCAATAATGGTGATCACGAAGTGCCAGCGAAGCTGATGGCCATTATTTTTCTTTTGATTTATTTAAGCTAAAAATTTTCGGCTTAATAATTCTTCAATTCCTTTACTATCAATAGCTTGAGAAAATAAGTAACCTTGCACAAATTCACATTTTTGCTCAATAATTTTATGTAACTGTAACTCAGTTTCTACTCCTTCTGCTACCACATCCATATCTAAATTATGGGCAAGAGAAATAATAGTTTCCACAATTTTTTCTTTACGAAGATTTTTGCCGATAGCCCGAATAAAACAACGGTCAATTTTTAAAGTATCAATGGGTAATTTATAAAGGCGACTTAAAGAAGAATAACCTGTGCCAAAATCATCTATACAGAGTTTTACGCCTAATTCCTTCAATTGATTTAACATCACCGAAGCAATATCTTCTTTTTCTAAAATTAAACTTTCTGTTAATTCAAATTTAATCATATGGCGATCGCAATTAGTAAGATTAATTATTTTTTCAATTTTACTAATTAAATTTTTTTGAGCAAATTGTTTGGGAGAAAGATTAATATTCATAAAGAAAGGATGATTTGGGATCATTTTTTGCCATTGAGTTATTTTTTCACAAGCCTCCTGCATTACCCAATCACCAATAGGCACAATTAAACCTATTTCTTCCGCTAAAGGAATAAACTCCGCTGGAGAAATAAAACCTTTTTCCCAATGTTGCCAACGTAACAAAGCTTCAAAACCAGCTATTTTTTGATCTTCTACGGCAATTATTGGTTGATAATATAATTCTAGTTGATTATTTTCTAAGGCTTTGCGTAAATCATTTTCTAAATTTAATCTTTTGAAAGCAACACGATGCATGGTTTTATTGAAAATTGCTGAGCGAGATTTACCTAAACTTTTTGCCCTATACATAGCTAAATCGGCATCTCTCAACATATCATCTGCTTTATTGTAATCATTACTACTTAAAGTAATCCCAATACTACCTGATGTATTAACCTCGTGGCCTTCTAAGATAAAAGGTATTTGTAATGCTGTTTGAATTTTATTAACTACATCAGAAATTATACTTAAATCGTCGATATTATCCACTAAAATCGTAAATTCATCACCCCCTAAACGAGCTAATTTATCTTCAAAACGAATACTGTTAGTTAATCTATGGGCAATTTCTTGTAAAAATTTATCCCCTACTGGATGCCCTAAAGTATCATTAATTAACTTGAATCCGTCTAAGTCTAAAAATAATAAGGCAAAAAGATAATCTTGATTTACTTGTGTTTTTTCAATACATTTTTGTAATTCTTTGATAAACCATGCTCTATTATAAAGATTGGTGAGCATATCATGGGAAGCATCATATATTAAATTTGTTTCGACTTGTTGTTCATTAGTTACATCTCTTTGAATTGCTAAGTAATGAGTGGTTTTTCCTTCTTCGTCAACAATTCCTTCAATATGCCATTGATTACAAAATTCTGTACCATCTTTGCGATAATTTATTGTTCTACCATAAAATGTCTCCCCTTTTCTTAATAATTTCTTAAGTTGATCAAAAATTTTTCTATCTGTTTTTTCTCCTTGTAATATGCGTGGTGTTTTGCCGATTAAGTCTTTGGTTTGGTAACCAGTCATTTTAGTAAATGCTTTATTTACAAATACGATTTCAGGGCCTGGATAATCTAATTCTGTAGTGGTAATTAGGATTGAATCTTGAGCGCTATGTACGGCGGCCGCTAATAATCTATTTTGTTCGCTCTGATCTGTTACTATTGAGTAGGATAATAAACTTTGGTTTAATTTTTCAATGTCACTTTGTTTGTCTTGTCCTATTTTATTATTTAAATCAGTTTGAACATTTATTTTGTTAATCATTATTTCTTATCTATTTTAATTTTTAGAATAATCTTTTATATTTTTTATCTTATCAAAAATTTAATATTTTTTTAACAATTATTAAGAAAATCTTAAATTTATACTTCAATAATTGATAATAAGGTTTAAATTAAATCTAAAATAAAAATAAATTAATTAATTTTACACCCTAACACCCATTACCCCCTATCACCCATTACCCATTCCCTATTCCCTATTCCCCTTTGCCCTTTGAACTTTGCTCATTACCTAACACCCTAACACCCTATCGTTATGCAAAATATTGTATTTCCTCCTTTTCTTACTTCTGGGGATAAACTAAAGGTGATTGCACCTAGTGGCACTTTACGATCGCCAGAATTAGCAGCTTTAGAAGAAGGTTTAGAAATCTTACGACAAGAGGATTATCAGATCGAATTAAGTGGCTATTATAAAGCCCAAGAAGGCTATTTGGCAGGGGATGATAAGGTGCGCCGTCAAGAGCTTCGTGAGGCTTGGTTAAACCCCGAATATAAAGGGATTTTCTGTGTAAGAGGTGGTTATGGTAGTGCCAGATTATTAGAAAATTGGGAATGGACTCCGATTCCTTCTCCTAAGTGGGTAATTGGTTTTTCTGATGTTACTGGTTTATTGTGGAGTTTATTTAAAGAGGGAATTGGTAGTATTCATGCACCTGTTTTAACTACAATTTCTCAAGAATCGGATTGGACAAGAAAAAGGTTATTTGATTTACTCAGGGGGAAACCTTTAGATAGCTTACAGGGAGAAGGATGGGGAGGAGGTAAAACAACGGGGATTTTATTACCTGCTAATTTAACGGTGGCGACTCATCTTCTAGCTACACCTATTTGCCCTAAATTTGACCATATAATTTTAGCCTTAGAAGACGTACAAGAAGCCCCTTATCGTATTGATAGAATGTTGACACAGTGGCGAATGATGGGTATTTTTAAACAAGTTAAAGGTATTGCTTTAGGACGTTTTAGTAATTGTAATGCACCTCAACATATTCCTAGTTGGACTATTGATGAAGTTTTAGGCGATCGCCTAAAAGATGTTAAAATACCGATTGTTTCTAATTTACCTTTTGGCCATGAAGGAGAAAATGCACCTTTAACAGTGGGAGCAAAAGTAGAGCTAGACGGGGATAAAGGGATTTTATCTTTTTGTAATTAATAATTTTCAATTGATAATTAATTAAAAAATGTAAATTATTTTCTAAATTAAATTAAATTAAGTTAAGTTAAATTGAATTGAATTAAATTTTTTTATGGTTGTTTGTCCTAATTGTCACCATCAAAATATAGAAGGTGTTAGTCTTTGTGAAATTTGCTATACTTCATTACCAATAAAATCTAAATGTCCTAATTGTGATGCAGATGTCCTTTCTAATGCTACTTTTTGTGGACAATGTGGTTTTGTTTTATCGGAAACACCCGCTACAATAGAACAAGAGTCTGAAAATGAACCAGATATATTTATTGAAAATAATGTAGAAAACCCTGAAACAGTATCAAATTTTAGTAATAATGAATTTATGAATAATATTAATTCCGATTCCACTGAAAATCAAATTACCATGAAGGTTAAGGCAAACTCAATAATATCGGAAGAAAATCAGAATGCTATTCCGCCTATTTATGAAAATACAGATAATCAATTAACTGAATTACAGGTGAGATTAGCTAGTTTACTTCATTTACAAACTAATCAAGTGATTGAATTACCAACCCATTTATCGGTGATTCATCTGGGCAAAGAAAATGATAAAATTCCTCCCGATATTGATCTTTCTGGTTTTCCCGATTCTCAAATTGTCTCTCGTATTCATGCTGATATTAGAGTAGAAGCTGATGCTTTTTATATTGAAGATGTAGGTAGTGCTAATGGCACTTATATTAATCATACTCCTTTAGCTAAAGGAAATCTTCACCTTTTACGAGCAGGGGATAGAATCGCTTTTGGCAAAGAGGATAAGGTTACTTTTATTTTTCAACTTTCTCATTAATTGTTAAGAAAAATTGGCTATAATTAGGGCAAAATTGCTTGATTATTAATTTTATGCAGCAAACAAGTTTAAATGTAATGGCGATCGCCATTTTTATGGTTACTTTATCGGTATTATTAGGAGGAATTTTTCCTATTTCGCCTTTAATCCCAACTTTAGCAACGGTAGGGATGATGGGATTTTTGACGGTGGATACTTTGGCTTGGCAAAATCAAGGAATAACTATTGTTTTGGGCTTTTTGGCTTCAAAAGAGGAAAAAGAAAGAATTATTCACCATGAAGCGGGACATTTTTTGACGGCTTATTTATTAGATATTCCCGTAATTGCTTATACTTTAAGTCCTTGGGAGGCTTTGAAAGAAAAACAATTAGGCAGGGGAGAAGGAGGAGTTATTTTTGCTGAGGATTTTTTATTATCGAAAAAGCAAAATTTACGAGAATTTAATTTATTTGGCGATCGATTGTGTATAGTGTTAATGGCTGGTATTGCTGCCGAAAATCTCATTTATAACAATAATAATGGCGGTGAGAATGATAGACAAAAATTATTACAAGCCTTATCCTCATTTGGATTGAATCAAAATTATTCTTATCAAAAAGAAAAATTCTTTATTTTACAAGCCACTACTTTAATTAAAGAAAATAAATCTCGCTACGAATCATTAATTACAGCAATGAAAAGTAGAAAATCAGTCACGGAATGTTATCAAGTTTTAGCTGATTTGTCAGTTGATAATGATATACCTAATGCCTAAAGCCGAACTTATACTTATTACTAGTGACAATCAATCATAAATTTAATAGTATCCTGATTGCTTCTGTGATGCTTATATTATTCTTTATTATTCTTTATTAAAAATGAATTGGAATTTACCATCAAAAATTATTCTTCAAGGTGTTGATAATTCTCAGTTTTTTTCTGGGATTGACATCATTCAAAATTATGGAATTAATCCTATTATGGCTGGGGTTATGGTTGGTTATAATCAAACGCAAAACTATAATTTTCCTATTTTCAATTCTGTAGCAGAAATCATTACTGAATTAGGAGAAGTTACCACCAGTATTATTTTTAGTAATCCTTTAAAAGTTTTAGATGCTACTTTGGAAGCAATAGAAAGTAATATTAAACAAATTATTATTAATACTCATAATATTCCTCCCTTAGATTTTTGGCAAATTTTAGAACAAGCAAAAGCGAAAAATGTGCAAATTTTAGGTGGTGGGAATGCTGGTATTATTATCCCTGACAAATTATGTTTAGGATTAGTTGAAACTGAATTTTATCAAGTGGGCAATATTGCTATCATTAATAGTGGTGATTGGAGTTTAAATTATGAAGTTGCCCTACAATTAAATCAAAATAATTATGGTGTATCTATCGCTATCAATTTGGGTAGTAATGATGTTATTAATACTAACTTTCTTTCTTGGTTACAACTTTTAGAAAATGACCAAAATACAGAGGTAATAATATTAATTATTAGTCAAGAAAAATACCTGATTAAAGATGAATTTGAGGGCTTTATTAATTATTATTCTACTGAATTGAAAAAGCCCATAATTTTTTATATGCCTGATTATAATTCAAATAATTTAGGTATTATTAAAAATAATAATACGATGATTGCTGATCGTGTACCTTCTTTTTTAAATCAAGTTTTGACAAGGGAAGAAATTATTAATCAATTAAGTTTAACTAAAATTAAAGTCGCCAATTCTTTTACTGAAATATATAAAATGATTTAATGTTAAAAGTCCTTTAGTTCAAAAGTCATTTAATCAAGTAGCGGAAAAAGCAACAATGGGCGTAATAAATGCTAAAACTTTAAAATCTTTATCAATATTGTTACCGTCTTTAGATGAACAAAAATTAATAGTAAAAAAATTATATAAACTCTCAACTCAAACCCAAAAACTAAAAAGAAATTATCAGAAAAAATTAGAACTATTAGAAGAGTTAAAACAATCCATATTAGAAAGAGCATTTAAAGGAGAATTAACGGCTAAGTCTTAAAACAGGATAGAAAAAAAAACCAAGTTTCAGATTGAAACTTGGTTAAATATTGAATAATTCAAATTGAGAATATTTCTACAAAAATTAGTCACGACTATTGATAGAAATTAATAGTCTAAGAATAAAAACGAATAGGTTGATATAAGTAAGATACATGGATAAAGCAACACAGAGATATTGATCATCTCGGTAAGTACGAGGTAAGATATAAAAATCAACTACAGAAGCACCTGCAAAAAGTACTACACCGATGGCCGAAATTGCCACTTCTAAAAAGGTTGGGGTATAAATACCAAATAAACTGAATCCTAATTGCAAAACTAAAACTGCACATAAAGCAATTACCCCTAATTGAACAGTTTTAGTTAAAGCTAAACCGTTTTCATCAGACATATTTGAACCTACACCCCGGGCAACTACAAAGGTAATACCACATCCTAAAGCGGCAATCATAACCCCTTGTAAACCGACTCCAGATGTACCTAGTGCGAGGGAAACAATACCACTTAAACTATAACCAGATAGTAAGCCATAAAGGGCTAATAAAGGTAATGCTGTGCTGTTATTAGCGTTTTCTGCGATTCCCCTAGCCACGAAAAAAAGCACTAATTGAGCAATAATTGAGGCGATAAAAGTAGGCATAAAGATAGCAGGATTAGTAGTCATAACTGCTAAACCGCCATAAGTGCCGATCGCCGTTAAAACTAAACCACCACCTAGATAAGGTAGAGCATTAGAGATTACATTAGGCCCTATTAAAGATTGACTTTTTGCTTCTTGAATAGCTTGACGAAAGTTACTACTTGTGCTCATATTTAACTACACTATTACTAAAATATTTTACTATTCTTAATTTAACTTATATAACCCAAAAACAGCATTAAAAATTTTTACGGTTATTTCCAATTGACAAAGAAATTTGTTTTAATTAATAATGTGTCCCAGATTTACGATAATGTACGGCTGTAATACCATCTGAACTTAATAAACTACCTTTTTTAGCGATCGCATAAATTACCCAATGATCACCACATTCTAATCTATTCTCAACAGTTAATTCGAGATAGGCTAAGGCTTGTGACACAATAGGACAACCATTTTCAGCTAATTTGTAATCAATATTAACAAAACGATCTTCTCCGGGGGTAAAGGGTTTTAAAAAGTGTTTCATTAAATTCAGATGTTTGCCCTCTTCTAAGATATTCAAAACAAAATCTGTGCCTATGGTTAATAAAGATTCGATCGCCCTTTCTTTGGCCACAGCAACAGTTATCCCCGGCGGATTAAAAGTAGCTTGAGATACCCAAGAGGCTACCATCGCTCCCTTTAATTCATTTTTAATAGTTGTGACTATAGATAATGATCCAATAATACGACCTAATGCTGCTTCTGTACGGGCTGTTTGGGCATTCGCTACCGATTCTTTAGGCTTCAAAGATTTTTGTCTTTTTTTGATGGCTTGGGCGAAATCTGTACCTGCTTCCTCACAAGTTTTTAAGATTTCTTCGGTAGGAGTAAATTTAACTCTAATGGTTTCAAAACCTAGACGATAACCACCATCTTTAAATTTTGTTTCTAATAAATCGATCGCCTCTCCACTCCAACCATAAGAGCCAAAAACTCCTGCTAATTTGCTATTATTGCCATAAGCTAAAGTTATGCCTAAAGCTGTCTGTATTTGGGTTGGTGCATGAGCGCCTAAAGTTGGTGTGCCAAAAATAAAGCCGTCACATTTTTCAATAGCCGTTTTTATTTCCTCACTTTCTGCTAATTCCGCATTAATCATCATTAAACCAACCCCAGCTTTGGTGATACCTCTAGCGATCGCCATAGCCAAAGTAGTAGTATTGCCGTAAGCTGAAGCATAAATTAAGGCCACATTTAAAGTTTGATTTTGTTGAGTATTTAACCATTTTTGATAATTAGAGGTTAAATCATGTAAACCATATTTGACCAAGTTACCATGACCTGTTGCATAAATATTAGCTTTTTTAGGGATAATTTTTTCAATAGCTTTAGTGATTTGACTTCCATAAGGAGAGACGACACAATCAAAATAATATCGCCTATCTTCATCATAAATTGTCCAACCTTCATCAAAAATTTGATCCCCACAAACATGACAAGCAAATAATTTATCAGTATATAGGATAGCGGTTTTAGGATCATAAGTAAGTAATTGATCAGGATAGCGGGGGTTGGGAGTGAGGATAAATTCTAAAATATGCCCATTACCCAAATCTAATTTGTCATCTGCTTTGATGATTATCCAATTAGAAGGTAAAAGATTTTCCCTATTTTGATCATTGTTTTGGGGCGGAAAATCTTCTGTCAACGGTGATTCTGTGAGGGTGTTTGGTGAAGAAGAAGAATTTAAAATATTTTGTAAAGATAAAGCGGCTGGATTAGACAGAATAAGGTTTAAAGAAGAATTTTTTGCTAGTAATTTGGCGATCGTGGTAGCACGATTGGGGTTAATATGACCAAGAATCAGATAATCAATTTTATTTAAGTCAATTCTTTGGGTTAAAGCGTCAATAAAAATATCGGTAAAAGATTCTCCGGGAGGATCAATTAAAGCGATTTTTTCTGCTTCAATTAAATAAGAATTTGCAGTTGTACCCCTGGCTAAAGCGTACTCAATTTCAAATTTTAATCTATCCCAAGTACGAGAACGCAAAACTTTAGTATCATTACCAATAACGGCAACTTGAACATCTTTTGTTTTTGTCATATAAATCTCTAAACTCTTGATTACAAACACTTTCATCCCCCTAACCCCCTAAAAAAGGGGAAACAAGTTAAATATAATTTTCTCTTAGAAAGGGGGAAATAAGCTAAAGATAAATTTCCTAAGTAACTTGTTTTCTGCTATGAGTGATTATATCATCAATTCTTAAAATTTCAGAATAAATCAATATTAAAAGGGGTTGGGGTGTTATATCAAGTTCGGTTAATTGCTTATAAGATAACTATTCGTAGCGATGGCTTTAGCCATTCTTTTTTTAGCCTTGTTTATCCGAACCTGATATAGCATTACCAAGTTATATTAGGACATTTTTGATCCCCCTAACCCCCTTAAAAAGGCAGGGCTGTTTCATTCTAAAGAAAAAGCAATTATAGGGTGATAGGGTGATAGGGTG
>CAZWLZ010000121.1:0-10159 GCA_964634505.1 uncultured bacterium
GAGAGACTTGAACTCTCACGACCGATAAAGGTCAACGGATTTTAAGTCCGCAGCGTCTACCATTCCGCCACACCCCCGCTGTTAGTTTTTTTAACTCACATTTATCTATTATACAACATTTTAAAAAAATATGCAAGGGTTATTTTCTTTTCATCAAATTAATTTTTGATTATTTTTTATACTTAACTTTATTTATTGATTTGGCGATCGCCATGCCATTTAAAGATAATCTAGCAATAGAAACTTGTATTGAAACAAAAAACTATACAAGACAAGGGTTTTAAACCCCTTTTTTAAAGTCCTAGCAGTTATGGTGATTGCGATATAATCTGTAAAGAGATTAGTGCGAAGCTCTATAATTTCTTCCGCTTGTTTAAACTCAATATGCAACAAATTGAAAGAGGTTTAACATTTTAAAAACGAATGGAGTAAAATTTAATAGGTTCGATAAATTCAGTTTCATAAATTCTTTCTACCACAAAATCAATACTTTTATCTTCAATACCTTCCATTAGGCCTTCAAATTTAGGGTGATGAGCGATTACACCGTTTTTAGTATAAGCAACCCACAGGCCACGATACTTTTTAAATTCTTGATGATTAGCTTTACGCTATTGTTTGGGAGTTTTATATTCTTCTTCACTCATATAAAATACTCAACTAATTTGAAAATTTCTGTAATTTAGAGATTCTTCATTATAAATGATTTTATTGTATTGTAAAGTAACTATTATCAATAAAGTAATTAAGGAGAACATTTTTAAGTGACGATAAATTCATTTAATACTACGAAATCAGAAGAAATTTTTGCTCAAGCTCAAAAATTAATGCCAGGGGGTGTTAATTCCCCCGTACGGGCTTTTAAGTCGGTGGGGGGGCAACCTATTGTATTTGATCGGGTAAATGGAGCTTATGCTTGGGATATAGACAATAATAAGTATATAGATTATGTCGGTAGTTGGGGACCTGCAATTTGCGGACACGCTAATCCAGTAGTAATTAAAGCGTTGCATGAAGCCTTAGAAAAAGGGACTAGTTTTGGTGCTCCTTGTGTGTTAGAAAATGTTTTAGCAGAGATGGTTATTTCGGCTGTACCTAGTGTTGAAATGGTGCGTTTTGTCAATTCGGGTACAGAAGCCTGTTTGTCGGTGTTACGCTTGATGAGAGCTTATACTAAAAAAAATAAACTTATTAAATTTGAAGGTTGTTATCACGGTCATGGTGATATGTTTCTAGTCAAGGCGGGTTCAGGGGTTGCGACTTTGGGCTTACCAGATTCTCCGGGAGTGCCAACTTCTGTTACTGCGGACACTCTGACTGTACCTTATAATGATTTAGAAGCGGTAAAAGCCTTATTTTTAGAATATCCTAACGAAATTGCTGGAATAATTCTTGAACCCGTTGTGGGCAATTCCGGTTTTATTGCACCCGATGGTGGTTTTCTTCAAGGTTTACGATTATTGACTCAAGAAAATAATGCTTTATTGGTATTTGATGAGGTGATGACTGGTTTTCGTATTGCCTATGGTGGTGCGCAAGAAAAATTTGGCGTTACTCCCGACTTGACCACTTTAGGAAAAGTTATCGGAGGGGGGCTTCCTGTGGGCGCTTATGGAGGTAAAAAGGAAATTATGTCTTTAGTAGCCCCCGCAGGTCCTATGTACCAAGCAGGCACGTTATCGGGTAATCCTTTGGCGATGACTGCTGGAATTAAAACTCTTGAATTATTACAAAAACCTGGTACTTATGAGTATTTAGACAAAATTACTAAAAAACTTGCTGATGGTTTATTAGAGGTGGCAAAAAAAGCAAAACATCAAGTAACTGGAGGCCAGATTAGTGCAATGTTTGGGATGTTTTTTACTGGTGATTCTGTCCATAATTATGAAGATGCTAAAAAGTCTGATTTAATTAAGTTTGGTAAGTTTCATCGTGGCATGTTAGAAAGAGGCGTTTATCTTGCACCTTCTCAATTTGAAGCTGGTTTTACTTCTCTTGCCCATTCCGAGGCTGATATTGATCAAACTTTGGCTATTGCTGAGGAAGTTTTAACTACTTTATCCTAAGTAGCTTTGGCGATCGCCAATAATAAAGATTATAAGTGGCGATCGCCAAAAAGGAAGACAATAAAAGATTTTCTAATTATTAAAAAAAATGAATTATTTACCCCTCAAACTAGCTTTAAATCCTACCTTTTTAAGGGTGAAGGTAACCCGTTTGGAAATCGATAAATTTAAAGAAAATTTTACCGATTTATTGCAACAAACTAATAATAACCTGAAGGAATCTGAGGAGTTTCATAAGAATAATTTAAGAGAGTTTTTACAGAAGACATACTATCAACCTAATTATTATCTTAATACTAAAGAAAAAGATGATTTAGTTATTTATAACGGTCACAATTCTAATAGTAATGTTGCAGTAATTATTGAAACAAAAAACCCTAATAATAAACTTGATTTACCTTCCCAAAGTGGTATTAATGTCAAGAGTTTGCAACAATTATTATATTATTATTTAGTAGAAAGAATTACTTATAAAAATATAAATATTCAACACTTAATCATAACTAATATATATGATTGGTTCATTTTTCCTACTAATATATTTGAACAATTATTTATTCAAAATAAACAATTAATTAAACAATTTAATGACTTTCAAGAAAAAAGATTATCCATACAAAAAAGAGAAGACTTTTATAAATTAATAGCCAAATCAGCTATTGAAAAAGTAGAGGATGAATTAAAAAAAAATTGTGCTTATTTTAATCTTAAAAATTATCAAAATGTAGAAGATAAAGAATTAATTCCTATTTATAAATTACTATCTCCTACTAATTTATTGAACGAATCTTTTTTAAATGATAGTAACACTTTGGATGAGGGTTTTTATCATGAGTTATTACATATAATTGGTTTGGTTGAAGTAGAAAAAAATAATCAACAATTTATTGAAAGATTACCAGCAAATAAACGAAATTACGGCTCATTATTAGAAAATGCTATTAATAAAATTGATAGTTTAGATGGAATTTATAATTTAAAAACACCTGAAGAATTTGGGGAAAATTATGAAGAACAATTATTTAATATTGCTTTAGAATTAGTTATTTTATGGGTGAATAGAATCTTATTTTTAAAACTATTAGAGGCACAATTAATTAATTATAATAAACAACAATCTTTAGCTTTTCTTGATATTCAAAAAATACAAAATTTTGATGATTTGAATATACTTTTTTTTGAAATATTGGCAAAACAAAATAATAATAGAAATGTAGAAAATCAAGATATATTTAATTACATACCTTATCTAAATAGTTCTCTTTTTGACATAGCAGAAATAGAAAGAAAAACGATTGTTATTAGTAACTTAAAACAGGATATAAATTTACCAATTTATAACAATACAATCTTAAAAGATTATCAAGGAAAAAAACAAAAAGGTAAACTTAATACTCTTGAATATTTATTTGAATTTTTAAAAGCCTATGATTTTAGCAGTGAGGGCTCGGAGGATATTCAAGAAGAGAATAAAACTTTAATAAATGCCTCTGTTTTAGGTTTAATTTTTGAAAAAATAAACGGTTATAAAGATGGTGCATTTTTTACTCCTGGCTATATTACTATGTATATTTGTAGAGAAACTATTAGCCGTGTAATTATTCAAAAGTTTAATCAAATTAAAGGTTGGCATTGTAAAAATTTATTTGATTTAAAAAATAATCTTGATCGAAATCTTGAGACAATAAAAGAGGGCAATTCTATCATTAATAGTATCAAAATTTGTGATCCTTCTGTAGGTTCGGGTCATTTTTTAGTGTCTGCTTTAAATGAAATTTTGGCGATAAAAAGTGAATTAAAATTATTAGCAACTGTCGATTATCATTTATTAACTTATTTACAAATAAAAGTAGTTAATGATGAATTAGTAATAATAGATGAGACTGGAAATTTGTTTGAATATAATCCTAATAATGAAGAAAAACAACTAATTCAAGAAACATTATTTCACGAAAAACAAACTATTATTGAAAATTGCTTATTTGGAGTAGATATAAATCCTAAATCTGTCAAAATTTGTCAACTCAGATTATGGATAGAATTACTTAAACATACTTATTATATTAAGCCTTCTCTCGATACCAGAGGTGATACTTTAGGGCAAAAAAGACAAGCAGCCGCTAAAATTTCGCCACCAGAATTACAGATATTTCCGAATATTGATATTAATATTAAATGGGGAAATTCTTTGATTAATCGTTTTAAATTAGATGCAGATTTGAAAGGCGCATTAAAGAAAAATAATTTAACAATTCACGATTATAAAAACACTATTAAAACTTATCATAATCCTAAAAATAAACAAGAAAAAAGACAAATAACGGAATTAATACAAAGTATTAAAGAAAATTTTAAAACAGCAATTAATAGTAATCATCCTCTTTTAAATCAGTTACGTGATAAGGAAGGAGAGTTGGAAGATTTAACGAATCAAATAACTTTATTAGAGGAAACAATTAAAGAAAAAAAAGCGAGAGAAAAGCAAATTAAACTTTTAGAAAAAGAGATAAATTTTTTAAGTAATGAAATAGAAGATAGTAAAAATAATCAAATTTATAATAAGGCTTTAGAATGGCGTTTTGAGTTTCCAGAAGTGTTAAATAATGAGGGTGATTTTATTGGTTTCGATGCCATAATTGGCAATCCTCCTTATATTCGTCAAGAGAAAATTTTAGCTTTAAAACCTTTGTTAGAAAAAAATTATCAAATTTATAATTCTACGTCCGATTTATTAACTTATTTTGTCGAGTTAGGTTTTAATCTTTTAAGTGAAAATGGTATTTTAAGTTTAATTATTTCTAATAAATTTACTAGGGCAAATTACGGGCAAAAAATCCGCGAATTTCTGTTAGCAAATACGAAAATAACTCATTTTATTGATTTAAGTAATATCTCTGTGTTTAATAAGGCTAATGTTGATACAGCTATTCTTGCTATTAATAAAAATAAAAATTCTCAAGAAAATTTATTGTATGCAAAAGTTAGAAAAAATGAATTTGATATTAAATTTTTTAATAATTATATTGATACCATTAAGCAAGATTTTAACCAAGATAATCTTAATAAAAATGCTTGGATTTTTGCTGAAAATAAAGTATTAAAAATTAAAGAAAAAATTGATAGACAAGGTATTCCTTTAAAAAACTGGGATATTAAAATATTAGGAGGTATTATTACTGGGTATAATCAAGCGTTTACTATTAACGGTGATAAACGAAAAGAATTAATAGAAAAAGATGCTAATTCAGCTAACATTATTAAACCTCTTTTAAGAGGGCGTGATGTGCAAAAATATTATGTAAATTTTCAAGATTTATGGTTGATTAATTTGCATAATGGTTACACTAAAAATAAGGAAAAATTTGCTGCTTTAAAAGTAGAAGATTATCCCGCAATTAAAGAATATCTTGATCAATTTTATCCTCAATTAGTAACAAGATTAGATCAAGGAATTACTCCTTACAATTTAAGAAGTTGTGCTTATATTTCGGAGTTTGAAAAGCCTAAAATAATTTATAAAGATATTGCCCAAAAATTGACTTTTACTTTAGATAAGTCTAATTATTATATTAATAATTCTAATTATATGATGGTAGGAAATTTTGATTTATCTTATTTAACTGCTACTTTAAATAGTAGTTTATTTAATTTTTATTATCAGTTAATATCGACTATTTTAGGACAATCTGCTGTAAGATTATTTACTCAATTTGTTGAACAAATTCCTGTCAAAAAAATAGGTAATTTAGAAGAGAAAGAATTTAAAAATTTGGTCACAAAAATTATGAAAATTAAAGCGGAAAATTCTTCAGCAAATATATCAGACATAGAGAGAAAAATTGATCAATTAATTTATCAATTATACGATTTAACTGAGGAGGAAATAAATATAATTGAAACTGAAAATATTTAAGTTTTAACAAAAAATATGGTGTAAACGTCTAATAATAAATAAATGAACTTTGTTTAGGTTAGATTAGGGTTAGCCTAAGCAATTAAAAATAAAGGTTTTGTTGGGTTTTGTAATTTAACCTAACCTACAATAATTAAGTTTTTATTGATAAATAATCAAATTTAAAATGACAATTCAAAAGTTACCTCAAAATGTCATTCGATTGATTGCAGCAGGAGAAGTTATTGATTCGATGGTGGCAGTAGTTAGGGAGTTAATCGAAAATAGTTTGGATGCACAAGCTAATAAAATTGTGATTTCTCTCTATCCTCAGTTATGGCAAATTCAAGTTGCTGATAATGGGGTTGGTATGAGTAGAGATGAGTTGTCTTTGTGTTTGCAATCTCACACTACCAGTAAAATTAGTTGTCAAGATGATTTATTTAAAATTTCTACTTTGGGATTTCGTGGTGAGGCTTTACATAGTATTTCTCAATTAGCTGATATTTCGATCGCCAGTTATAATCAAGATGATATAGGTTGGGAAATAGTGTATCAAGAGGGCAAATTTATTAAAGAAACTCCGAAGGCGATCGCCAAAGGTACAATTATTAATGTAAGTAATTTATTTGTTAATTTACCGTTACGTCGTCAAGGGAATCCTCCGATTTCTAATCAGATAAAAAATATTACTAATTTAATTGGACAATTAGCTTTATGTCATCCTCAAATTACTTGGCAATTATTCATTAATAATAAACTTTATTGGCAAATAAGTAATAGTAAAACAGCGAAAAATATTTTACCTCAACTTATTAAAAAAGTTAAATTAAGTGATTTACAAGAAATAGAATTAAACTTAAATTTAGCAACTAAAAATCAACCAACTTTTTTAAAATTAGTATTAGGATTACCAGATCGTTTATATCATCATTCTCCTGAATGGGTAAAGGTTGGAGTTAATAATAGAGTAGTAAAATTACCAGAATTAGAAGAAAAAATTTTAGACTATTTTAAGAGAATATTACCCCGAGATCGCTTTCCAATTTTGTTTTTACATTTACAAGTAGCCACTGATCAAATTGATTGGAATCTTCATCCAGCCAAAGCAAAAATTTATTTATCTAATCTTAATTATTGGCAGGAAAAAATAGAAATTGCTCTCAATCAAGCCCTAAGAATTAGCGAAACTCAATTACCTGAAAATTATCATAATAAAAGGGTAGAAAAGTTATTCAATGTAGCAGAAAAAAAAGGAGTTTATCACTTAGATAATGAGGCAAAAAAAATTTCAGAAAATGATTTAAACCAAGAAAATATTGGCTTAATTAATCTAAAGGCGATCGCCCAAATAAGAAACACATATATTATTGCCGAACATCAAGAAGGCATCTGGTTAATAGAACAACATATCGCACACGAGAGAGTTTTGTATGAAAAATTAAAAAATGATTGGCAATTAATACCTTTAAAAAAGCCAATTATTTTAAATAATCTTATTAATAAACAAGTCGAACAATTACAGTTTTTACAGATAGAAATAGAAAATTTTGGACACAATTTGTGGGCAGTGCGTAATCTGCCTGAAATGTTGATAACTAGAGAAGATTGTATGGAAGCATTAATTGAATTAAGTTGGGGAGGAAATTTAGATTCTGCCCAAGTGGCGATCGCCTGTCGTACAGCTATCAGAAATGGAACATCTTTAACCCTAACTCAAATGCAAACCTTAATAGATCAGTGGAAAATAACGCTAAATCCTCACACCTGCCCCCATGGACGACCAATATATTTGTCTTTAGAAGAATCAGCCTTATATCGCTTTTTTAAGAGAAGTTGGGTATTAGGTAAAAGTCACGGCATTGAAAAGACGGGGAGGTAGGGTGCTAGGGGGTTAGTTGGGATTAATAGTAGCCCCTTTTACATCTAAATTGAGACAAAGGACTTGAGAATTTACTCCTTCATTTAACCAAGCTTGTTTCATTGCATCAGCCACTCGATTTGAGCTTGCAAAGCCACTTAAAGCCAACAAAGTAGGTCCTGCCCCACTAATCACCAAACCATAGCCTCCAACCGCCTTAATCGCCTCTTCTACCGTTTCAAAACCCTTAATTAAACTTTTACGATAAGGTTGATGTAATCGGTCATTTAAAGCACATCTTAACCAATCGTAATTGCAACTTTCTAAACCCTTAATTAATAAACCCAAATGAGACATATTAAACACCGCATCACTATAACTCAACTGTTTAGGCAAAACTGATCGAGCTTTTTCTGTAGATAACTCAAAATCAGGTATGGCCACAATCGGAACAATATTATCATGCCAATAAATGGGGGCAAATTCCCAACCATTACCATTAGTAACAGACAAAATACAATTACCCTTTAAAGCAGGTACAACATTATCAGGATGTCCCTCCATGGCGATCGCCAAATCAATAATAGTATTAAAAGAGACACCGAGAGAGCTAAAATAATTAGCACCCAATAAACCGCCCACAATAGCAGTCGCTGAACTACCTAAACCTCTAGCCAAAGGTACACCAATTTTTATATCAATCTCAACTCTAGGAGGAGGCTCTTTAATATGCTCGTAATAATAAAGAAAAGATTTATAAAGTAGATTATTTTGATCAATATTAACTCTAGCCGAGTCATCACCAATAATATTAATACTAGTGGGCTTCTCACTTTCAGTAAAAGTAAATTCATTATACAGATTTAAAGCGGCTCCAAGACAGTCAAAACCAGCTCCAATATTAGCAGTAGTAGCTGGAACTTTAACAGTTATCGATTTCTTTTTATACATAATTCAAACAGACTAACAAAATTTTTATTAAAAAGCCCCCTTTTTTTAAGAATAAAACATCTTAAAAGCCCCCTTTTTAAGGGGGTTGGGGGGTTGAGTTATTTCTTAATTTTTTTCGTTGCCAATAATGCTCCTAAACCTAAGATTGCTACTAAACTAGAAGGTTCAGGAGTAACACCAGGATCAGGGGGAATCCGAGGAACATCTAAAAATAAAGCAGGGTCATAAGTACCAGCATAACTTTCCGCTAAAAATTCTAAATCATTTAAATTAGCAGGAAAGTCTGGATCAAAAGTGCCATTATTAAATTGACCAGATACCGCTGCTTGCCAAGCATAAGCATAAAAATCACGACTATCGCCAACTAACGGATTCCAACCAACTCGAACTGGTTCAACTAATTGAACAGGATTAGCTAAGAAAAACTCAAATGCCTCATCTGTTAAACTTTGTACAGGGACAGTGTAAATAGGACCAATATTTACTGGTATCGCTGCATCTATTTGATTAGCAATACTATTAAGTCCAGCAGTTATGCCTTGTCTTAAGGATTGTCCTTGAGTTAATTGGAAAATAACATCACTACCAAAATAAGTAGTTTCTAAACTGATTAACAGACCTTTAGTGCTATCTCTAGTAGGAACGATAGTAAATCCATAATATTCAGTAGCTAAAGCACTAATATTAGGATCAGTAAGATCAACTTGTAAAATAGTACTAAGATTAGGATTACTAATGCTTTGGAATCCGCTAATAGATTGACCGGGTAGAGGCTGATTAGCTAGTCTGTTATAAACATATTCACGTGTAAAAGGCTGACCAGCAGATGCGTTTAAGAAACTTTGAACTGTTGAATTTAAAACTGGTTGTGTTAAAGCATTTGGGATAAGAGGATTGAAAGATGTTGCTAAACTAGGAATAACATCCCCAATAGTCGTATCAAATAAAGGTTGATAAAAATCAAAGAAGCTGTCCACCCAAACTTTAGCGAATTGGGTATCATTAGCTTGATTATAGTCAGTAGTAGAAACAATAGTATTTCCTACCAGTTGATTAAACCAGTCACCCCGAGTTAAACTACTAAGTTCTACCGTGCCAAAATCATTAAAAACAGCAGTAACAGTTGTTCTATCGGTTGCCCAGTTACCAATACCACTGCCGATATCTCTACCCAAATCAAGATTCCCACCAATAGAATTGATTCCACTACTGAAACCTGGTCGCCAAGGAAAACCAGGACCTACAGGACCACCAGGCGGAAACTCATAGTTATGTAAATTACCAGCCCCGATAGGATTACCAGGTTGTAAGTTCGTTAATTGGTTAATAGCTGACACGGGAGTAGGAAAACTAGGTGTGATAAGGCTTGGAGCTGATAAACCTTGTAAC
>CAZWLZ010000122.1:0-10118 GCA_964634505.1 uncultured bacterium
GATCCCCCCTAACCCCCCTTAAAAAGGGGGGAAATGAGATCAAAATTCCCCTTCAAAAAGAGGAAGATCAGCTCAAAGTCCAGCTTAGTAAGGGGGATTTAGGGGGATCAAATACCGCTCAAAATTTATGTAATACTTTAAAAGAACCTCAACATCAACGATTACAAGATTTAGTCAAAAATCCGTTACTTTTAACTTTGCTTTGTCTTACTTGGAAAGTATGGGAAAATAAAGGCGGTTTACCAGAGACACGATGGGGTTTATATCAAGGTTTTGTTAATTATTACTACATTTATAAAATTGATAAATTTCCTATTATCAAAGAAAAACAAACTGAAATTAATCAGGTGTTAGGCGAATTAGCTAAATGGTCAATTAATCAGTCATGGGAAAATCATAATTCTTCACGTTATCGCTTGAGGTTAGATTTATTACCATCCGATTTACGCCAAGAATTAGGCTATGAAGATGAGCAAGATTCTCTTTTAGCAGAAATTCTGAAATTAGGCTGGTTAAATAAAATAGGTGTAGCCGCCGAAAAACCTAATGTGTTAGTTTATGCCTTTTATCATCCTACTTTTCAAGAATATTTTGCTAGTTGTGCTATCGATGATTGGAATTTTTTTCTACCCCGTAATCATGTCAATAAACCTGTCACTACCTCTTCTATAGCCTCCCTTTTTAAGGGGGGTTGGGGGGATATCCTTTTTAAGCAAAATGAGGGAAATCTTCAACGTTATCGCATTTTTGAGAAAGAATGGCGAGAAATTTATTTATTGTGGTTAGGTAGAGAAGATATTGATAATGAGGAAAAGGAAAGTTTTATTAATGCCTTAGTCAATTTTAACGATGGTTGTGGTGGTTTTTATAACTATCAGGCTTTCTTTAAAGCTAGTATTGGGATTGCTGAATTTAAAAACTGCCAATTAGCTGATGAAATTGTCAATCAACTTGTTAAACTTGCTTTTACTGATTTTGAGCTTAAAATAACAAAAAAGCTAACTTTACATTCCATCTTGTTTACGAAAATAAACCTTTCCTCAATTCTAAAGCCTAAAACTAACTACAAAAAAAATGATAGTGCAGAAGCAATTTTATCAGAAAGCGATCGCCAAAGAGTAATTACTTCTTTAATCTCTCTTCTTGATTCTACTCAAGATGAATATACTCGTAGGAGAGTTGCTGAAAGTTTAGGAATGATAGATGTAGGGAATGAAAAAGCTATTGATTCTTTAATCTCTCTTCTTTTTTCTACTAAAAATGAATTTACCCGTTGGGATGTTGCTAATAGTTTAGGAATTATAGGTGTAGGGAATGAAAAAGCTATTACTTTTTTAATCTCTCTTCTCACTTCTACTAAAAATATAACTACTGCTTCGATAGTTGCTAAGAGTTTAGGAGTGATAGTAGTAGGGAATAAAAAAGCCATTAGTTCTTTAATTTCTCTTCTTCATTCTACTAAAGATGAAAATACTCGTAGGCGAGTTACTGATAGTTTAGGAATGATAGGTGCAGGAAATGAAAAAGTTATTAATTCTTTAATCTCTCTTCTTGATTCTACTCAAGATGAATATACTCGTAGGAGAGTTGCTGATAGTTTAGGAATGATAGGTGTAGGAAATGAAAAAGTTATTGCTTCTTTAATCTCTCTTCTTGATTCTACTAAAGATAAATCTAATCTTGGAAGTGTTGCTAATAGTTTAGGATACATAGCAGTAGGGAATGAAAAAGCCATTGATTCTTTAATCTCTATTTTTGATTCTACTCAAGATGACGATACTCGTACAATTGTTGCTAAAAGTTTAGAAAAGATAGGTTTGGGAAATGAAAAAGTTATTGATTTTTTAATCTCCTTTGTCCATTCTACTAAAGATGAAGTGATTCGTTCGATTGTTGCTAACAGTTTAGAAAAGATAGGTGTGGGAAATGAAAAAGTTATTGGTCATTCTACTCAAAGTAAATCTACTTGTTGGAGTCATGGTTAAAGTGGTGTGGGGAATGAAGAAACCATTACTTCTTTAATCTCTGAGCTTGATTCTACTCAAGATAAAGAGACTCTTTGCATAGTTACTGATAGGTTAACAATGATAGCTGTAGAAAATGAAAAAGCCATTGCTTCTTTAATATCTCTTCTCGATTCTACTCAAGATGAATTTATTCGTTGGCGAGTTGCTGAAAGTTTAGAAAAAATTATTACCACCAAACAGAATTATGTAAGCACTGTTTCTGGTTTAAGCAAACATATCAACCTGATTACCTACCGAATTAACTTTGATCTTTATGATAAATGTTATAATCTTCTCTGGAAATGTGCCGAAAACTTAACTTATCTTGAATTTTACCAAGCATGGTATCGATCTTAAATCAAACATAATTCTAAGTTGATTATATGGCGATGGGGATTATATGGCGAGAGTGATTATATGGCGATGGCGATGGCGATGGCGGTTATATGGCGATCTCCTTACAGAAAATTGGTTAATATTTGTTATCATCAAGTAAAATGTCAGAAAATAAGATTTATTTGAGTAAAAAAATGATTATAAATACTTTTACAATACAGAATCAGTTTTTGGTTGAAAATTAAATCTTTGAGAATTAAACTTTTTGCAGTTGTTTTTCTTGTTCTAATAATTTCCTTAATTGATGAGCGGCTTCGGGAGAATTACGAAGTTGAGCAAGATAAACATCAGATTCATAACTATTTACAATGTCTTCTTTTTGAGTTAATTCAGTTATCAGATATAACATGATTTTTAATTTTTCTGTACGAGATAAATTTTTAATTTCAGAAAGTAAATTTGAGTTTTTCATAAGATTAGATTTAACAAATTTTTGGTAATTGTAAAAAAAGTAGCATTAGAAAGTTCTGATGAATGATAATATTCACACAAATATTTTGCTCTTTTACGAACCTTTAAACGAATAAAATTATTAAGAACCATTATTTAAGAAGCAAGTTTAGCGTTAATAAAACTAAAAATTTTTTCTAATTCTAATAACCCTGCTAATTCTGCTTGTTCATTATCATCAAGTAAATTATCTTTATTTTTCTCTAATAATTCTTCTAAGCGATTTTGTAGTTCTTCAGTAAAAGAAAAAGGACGAAATTGATCAGAAGAATCAAGTTTGATACCATTGGATAGCCAAGATGAAGGTTGTTTCATTAATTGTGTCATCTTTAAATCTCCCTAAAAATGTTCTTTTTTTGATGATAACAGAATCACTAATTCAATTTTATGGCAATGTCTTGAAAATAGAATAAGTTATAGGTTGATTATCTGGCGATGGCGATCATATGGCAAAAAACGAATTAGTTAGGACGTTATTTTTGCTCTTATTCCCCCTTATTAAGGGGGTTAGGGGGATGGAAATTAAACTTTAGTTAATTCAGGTTTTACAGTTTGTTTTGTCATGGGTGCATTTAAAGCCTCTTCTAAATCCGCACAACCTAATTTATTTTCTAATATTTTAAATACTTCTCGCCCAAAATCATCGGGATTTTGTTGCCATGCTTGTAAGCAAACTTCACCAAAAAATGACCCCAAAGGTTCGGGATTCCAAAGCAGTTTTTTAGCCGTCCAAGGCATCATACTCATAGGATTATAACCCGGTTTGAGAATATTATTTTTAAAGGCATATTCTTCTAAATGGGTATGCGGTTGTAAGCCGATAAAGAAAATAGCAGGTTCGACTTTTTCAACACCGAAAATCTTTTCTAATTCACGATGATAGGCGATAGTTTGACGAATTGTCTCAAAAGTTTCATCAATCACATTAAAAGAATAATTGACAGAAACCACATCATTAAAACCAGCATTTTTTAAGTCTCGACAATTTTGCAAAACATTCCGCAAATTATAACCCATACGCATTTTACGCACTAACTCTTGAGAACCGCTAGTAATACCGATTTCAAAATAATTCATGCCCGTTTTGACCATTAAATCACATAATTGAGGCGTTAAATTATCAGCTCGAATATAAGCCGCCCAATGAATATCACTCATATCAGAGTCAACAATCTTCTGTAATAATTCAATAGCATCGTCAATAAATTTTCGGGCGGGAATAAATTGGGCATCAGTAAACCAAAAATTACGAATACCACGATCATAAAGTTGACGTATTTCTTTAACCACTTCATCCGATGGATTAATTCTAACTTGCTTACCTTCTACCACTGTATAAACGCAGTAACAGCAATTATGAGGGCAACCTCGCTTAGTTTGAACACCGATATAAAAATCATTTTCTTGAAAATAGTAGTCAAAATCGCTCCAAATTGAGGCGATATAATCATAATCACAAGCACTTTTTTCTAAGGCTATAGGTTGTTCGTGAATTAAATTTTCTCTTGGTTCACTTTGCCCTACAATGTAACAACGTTGATCAGAAATATCTTGATTTTGTAATAATTTTTCTAATAAAATTTCGCCCTCACCCACAGAAACGATCGCCCCTAAGGGTAATTGAGTTTTTAGTTGTTCATAAAATACACTAACCGCACCCCCACCTACCATTAATTTAACTTCAGAGTGATATTTTTTTGCTTGGGCTAAACCTTCTTTGATTAAACTCATATTTTGCCATAATTCGCCATAATAAGCCGTAGCTAACTTTAAGCCTCCAAATGCTCCTCTTAACTTAATTAAAGGGTTTTTAGCATAGTAAAACTCAAAAGCATTTTGTAAAGGATTTCCGCCTCTCCCCCCAACTGGGGCATAAATTTGAATATCTCGCCAAGAAAATACGAGAAAATTAGGCTTAAATTTGGCGATCGCCTCTTTGATGGCTTTTTTAAAGTCTAAAGGAGGAATAGTACCTAAATCAAAGATTTCTTGTTCAACAGAAGGTAAAATTTTATGAATATGATCAGCTAAATAGACTACTCCAATGGGAAAAATAGGATTACATGGAAGTCTGACATATAAAATACGTTGAATCATGGCTTAATTTTTATTAATAAATTCTTATTTTGTTATATATCTTAACATTCCATTCATAATTCCTCATAATCTAATTTAACCTTGAGTAAAAAAATTTATTAAAATTGTGTTGCTAATTTTAGCTAAAATTAATTATTAACCGATTCTTCGCCCTGTAAAAAGGTTATAAACAATACCAATAAGTGCCAATACTAAAAGTAAGTGAATTAAACTGCCTCCAATGTGAATAGAAAATCCTAATAACCAGAGAAGAACGAGTACACCAACAACTGTCCAAATTAGATTAACCATTATATTTACTCCAAAAATTGTTTTGATATTTATGATAATTTTTTTAAAATTTTTTATTAGTTAAAATCTCTCTATCTCCCTACCGCCCTACTTTTTCACCTTTTTTGCTTACTAAGAAGGAAACAGCCTTGCTTTGTTAGGGGGTTTAATTTTTATTTCTAACCCCCTAATTTGATCCTTACTAGAGATTTTGATAGTCAAATAAAGACGATTTAATCTTTATTTTTTTAAATCTTCTACTACATTTCGAGTTTTATTTTCGATCTTTTTATTAGCAGCTTTGGTATTATCTTTTAAATCTACAGCAGCATTCATCGCATCACTTTGAGCTTGTTTTGCTTTGCCCATAATTTTGTCTTGAGAATTATTAGTAAGATTACCTTTTAATTCTTGAGCTTTACCCTCAATATCTTTACCAATAGCATCTCCTCGATTCATGGCAATAATTTGAGAATTAGGCATAAACGTAGTAGCTGCCCAACTTTGCGAAGGATTAAAGGTTACAGTTATAGCCGTTGTGATTAATACCGCTAAAGTAGCAAGAGCAAAAAAGCGACGAAAATTTTTAAATGAAATCATTTGAAACTCCTAAAGTATTTAATAAATGAATGAAAAGTTTAAGAATAATTATTCTGACAAATGTCAAAATAATGGATCAACTAATTACCTAGTAAAATAGATAATTGTTGAATTTGAAAAATCGTTAAGAATTAGCTAAAACTGGTTTATCTGCTTGTTTTGATTCATCATTTAAATCGTAGCTGTACCAATTTTCAATATTATGATTAGCAAAAATTGTCTGAGCTGAGATAATGGCAGAACTTGAGCCTTCAACTATCACTAAATAATTACCTTTAGAAATAAGATCATTATAAACTTTAGCTCGATCTGCCGGAATGCCTAACCCAACTAATCCTCCAGCTAAACTTCCGACCGCTGCTCCAATAGCACCTCCAGAAAGGGTTGTAGCTAAAGCTGTGGCTGCTGTACCCGCCAATAGAACGGGTCCAACTCCAGGAATGGCGAGAGCCCCTAAACCAACTAATAAAACAGCAAAACCACCTACCGTCATACCGGCGATTGCCCCATCAGCAGCTTTTAGATCAGCCTTATTTTTATCCGTATGCAAGTTACTTAGATTAACCAAATCAGGACTAGTATTAACTCCTGTCACTGCAATATTTTTGTCAATATCAGGACCTATTACCGAAATTTGCTCCATGACAAAACCATTTACCTTTAAATCACGCAAAGCCATTTCTGTGTCTTCATAATTAGCAAATGTGCCGACTGCTCTTTGTTGTAATATCATTGTTTTATTCTTGTTTTTATTAAATTGTTTTTTGATACGAGTAGAATACCCGTAAAGATTATTAAAATGCTTTTGAAAAATTAAGAACGAATAGGCTTCGGCTTAAGAGAAAGAGTAGGAGAGTCAAGAAATTTTTGATCAGATAAATCTCCCGGAGTTTCATAGTACATTTCCGGTTCGATCGCAAAATTATCTACTAAACCTTCTTTATCTACCGTAAAACCGCCCTTTGTTTCCTCATGATTGGGACCTTCCTCATGGGTGTGTAAATGTTTAAAATCATCACCCTCACGCTCTTTTCTAGCAGCAGTTTCAGCTGGAATTATATGAGCATCATAGCCATCAGGCGTAGGAGAATCATATAATTGCGTACCTTCTTGAGATGAAGCAAGGGCGATTATTTGTTTATTGCTATCAGCAGAATTATCTTCAGAAATTTTAGTTGTCATAATTTTTGTTGCTCATAAAATATGGAACAGATTTTGATACAGATAATTAAGAAATAATCCTTAGCTTATCCTTATTTAAAAGCCTCACTTGCTCCAGCTTTCATGTTTTTTTTTCTCTCAACAGATTCTTTTTTCGCTTGTTTAGTTTTACCAGAGGGTTGATAATTAGGATTTTCGATCCCATTATTAATCCCTTCTAAGGTTTTAGCCTTAAATTCCTTAGCATCTTTCGCAATTTCATTTTTATCTTTTGGCTCACCTTTGATCTTGTCGAAAGCTTCTGATATATTATTAGTAGCATCTTCAGCTTTATCTTTCAGATCATTAGTCATTTCTTCAACTTTATTCATAGCGAGATAACTGGAAGGTTTATTGATTAATAAAACTTCTGAAGTTGTTGCCCAACTGTTTGCAGATGCAAAGCTAAAAATTGAAATCATAGTTACCAAAACTACTAAACTTATTTTGAAAAAAAACTCTCGTAATTTTTTAAATGAAATCATGTTTACTCCCGAAATAATTAAATCCATGATTAGTTACTTTACTTAAAGGCAAAGCAAAACCATCCCACAATTAACTACTTGGTGGCTAAAGTAAAAGACTCTAGCCATTACAAGGAATTAAAAAAATTTATTAAAGTTGAAATTTATTAAAATTGTGAATCTTTGTGATATTTGTGAATTATCATTACAAGATTATCAGGACGATATTCAAACTTGCACAAACTAAATTTGTTGATTGACATAGGAATCAACTTTTTTGCCCACGTCCAAATCATCCCTCGAAAAAGCAATCTTGTACTCTAACAGAGTAATTGCCAAGAGAAAAGCAAAATATTTGATATTTAAGACTAAATTTAAATCTTCCTTACTTTTTCAATTTACTTTCAGTTATTTATTTTCTCAAAATCGTAATTAGTAATCAACAAAAGTTAATTGTTTGGTTTAACTTCTTCTTTTACATCTTCCACCACATGACGAACTTTTGATTCAGCTTGTTTTGCTTGACCTTCGGCTTGAGTTTTTGGATCGCCAGTCACATTACCTACTGCTTCTTGTACTTTGCCTTCAATATTTTTGGCTGTTGCCTTGGCTCTATCTTTGAGACTCATTATGTTTTCCTTTTTGAATTTGGTTAAATTTGAGAATCACTTAGTTGAGTTAATCTAACAACCCTGTGTCTGCTTTCACTATAACCGTCTTTTTTTCTTTTGGAGTTAATTATCTAATTTATCGGTATATCTTAAGATTAGCTTAATATTTGAAAATTCTAAGAATAGCTAAAATCTCTCAAAATTTATTTTAATAGAACTTTAAACAAGCCCCCAACTTCAACGATAAAAGGGGCTATGATGTAAATTGAGAATAATCTATCTTGGCGATCGCCAAAATAGCCAAAAGTAGCCAAAAGTAGCATAACCAAAATATCTAAATTTCCCCATTATGAATTTGTAAAAGAATAGATTCCCCGAATTATGTCATCAATACGGTAAAAATGTCAAAAACAGATGAAAAATTAACAACGACTTTTACTCGAAACAATTAACGTTGATTCTGTTACTGCTTTTCAAAATTTACTTTAATTTTAAAGATCGCCATAAATCTAACCTACTTTAAATCCCCCTAATTTTATAAAAATAAGGGGGATTAATTTTTAACAACTAAGGATAAATGCTTTACACAATTATGGCATTACTCCAGTGCCGATATTAAGAAAATTACCAGCATTAAATCCACTGGTAAAGGTTACACCATTTTGAACTCCTGTTAAGGAATTGATACTAACTGTACCTTGGAAAAGTGAACTTCCGCTAGTGTTACTGGTAGAGGTAAAAGCTCCTACTGTCGAGGTAAAACTACCATTAACAGTCTGATTAAAGGAAAATGGAGCGAATAAGGTAGTAGGTTGTACTTCAAACGCCCCTATATCGGTTTGTCCTACACTACGAGCAAAACCCGTTCCTCGTTGATCATTTAATAGGCTATCAGGGTTACTACCTGCATTAATAGCTGGACTACCGGGTAATAATGCTTGGGTAAAGGTTTTACCGCCGTTATCTTGTAATACACCTAATAAAGGATCAATAGGAGCAATGGTTGTACCCACTTTATCGCCACTAACGTTGTTAATGAAACCAGTTCCACCATCACCGTTACCAATTAAGTTATTACCACCAGAAGTAAAAGGACCGCTAATGTCTTTATTATCAACATTTTTAGCGATAATGGTACTGGTTACAATGGCTGTACTTCCAGAATTACTTAACCCTCCCCCAGTAGTACCAGCAGAATTGGCTGAAATAGTACTATTTTTTATTTGTATAGTATTGCCTCCAGTATTAAAAATACCGCCTCCAAAACTATTTGATAAATTACCAGAAATTGTACTATTACTGATTTTAGTAGAGGAATTATAATTGAAACCCCCCCCCGCATAACCAACAGCCGAATTACCTGATATGGTAGTATTTTTAATAACTGTTGTACTACGAGTATTAAGAATACCGCCCCCATAATTAGAGGTATTACTAGATATGGTACTATCAACTATGTTTACACTACCAACCTGATAGTTAAATATTCCACCAGCATTATAACTACTAGAATTACCTGATATCTTACTATTGCTAATATTTACTGTATTCGCATTTGAACTACTAACACCTCCACCACGAGATGCTTGGTTATTTTCAATAGTACTATTTTGTATATTTATACTAGAAAGACTAGAAAAACTGCGAATACCACCCCCACGATTAGCAGAATTACCAGATATATTACTATTAGTTATCGTTAAATTTTCTTGATTTAAAATTGCACCGCCATCTCCAGTACTTCTACCATTAGTAAGAATTAAGCCATCAAGAGTAACATTAAGAACAGAAGAACCATTATTAATGTTAAAGATACGCGTGTTGCACTCGATCAAACGATGGCAAAACGTATTTTTGTATAAGGGAGGGATATCGAATGAAAACATTAAAAGATGTGAAAATTGGTGAAACAGTCATCGTGAAAAAGCTAAATGGGACAGGACCGCTTAAGCGACGCATTATGGATATGGGGATTTCAAAAGGAGCTACTATTTATATCCGAAAAGTTGCCCCACTTGGGGATC
>CAZWLZ010000123.1:0-9932 GCA_964634505.1 uncultured bacterium
CCACCTTAAAAAAAGATTGAATTATATTAGTTTATTTTCTACCTATTACGATCAACACAACGGGTAAAAGTATTCATTTGATCTGTTGTGATATGACCATTCATCACTGCTTCTGACTCACAAGTATCAACAATCTTTTATTTATCATCATCATCAGAATCATCATCAGTATCATCATCATTATCATCATTATCATTATCATCAGAATCATCATTATCATTATCATTATCACTACTACCCTCAACATTTCTCTGATTATCTGAACTAGAACCAGAATCATTTCTCTGATTATCTGAATTAGAACCAGAATCATTACTACCACCACAAGCACTGACAAATATCATAATCGACACTAATAAATAGATAAACTTCATTTTTTTCATATATTTTTTTATATTTTTTGTTTATATTCATATATTTCTAACAATATTACCAGTAAAATATAGTCATTGCTATTTTTTACAAAAGCCAACGATGACAACCATTAATAAAATCCTAGAGTATTTTAGTCCTGCCGAATGATTAAACGAAAATTTGCTCATCACTAAATGAACCGAATGGACGAAGGTTCATTTTTTGTTGACTTTATTCTATATATGTGTACAAGTGAGGGTATATCTCCCTTTTTTTATTTTTGATATTTTATTATTAATTCAATCCAGATCAGGATTAATATGGCGATCGCCAGTAGGTTGAGTTAAAACTGCTTTGTGATACTAATATTTTTTTGTAATTGGAAGTTTAATTGTTGACGTTATAAATATGTGAGTTATAATCTAAAATAAAAGATGAATTGGGATTTATTATTAGTAAGTTTTATTACTGTTTTTGTAGCTGAAATAGGCGATAAAAGTCAATTAGCGGCGATCGCCTTAAGTGGAGGTTCAAAATCACCTCAAGCAGTGTTTTTAGGAGCGATTACAGCTTTAATTTTGGCTAGTTTCTTAGGAGTTTTAATTGGTGCGGGCATGGGGGAATTTTTACCCGTAAAACTACTAAAAAGTTTAGCGGCCATCGGCTTTTTATTAATGGCATTAGGGATTCTATGGAAAGAATAAATTATTGAATAAACATTGAAGTAAAATGATAACTTTAGCGAGAAATATTACCTTTAATATTCCTTCAAATATAATCGATTTTAACCCCATCAAAGTAACTCCAGAAACTTCTTTTTTTGAGATATTAAAAATAGTTTCAAGGAAAGAAAGTTATGTTTTAGTTAATAATGAATCATCGAATTTGGGCATTATTACACGAGAAACTTTAATCGAAATAATTGCTAATAAAATTAACCTTTTTGCCCTTCATGCTAAAGATATTTATCAAAAAATTTACTATCAATTAAACTCAGAAATCAAAGATATTTTTACCATTGCTAATTTATTTTCTCAATACGATTATCAAGCAATTGCCATAATTAATGACGATCAAAAATTAGAAGGAATCATCACTCCTAGAAGTTTTTGTAAATATTTTATAGAAGATTCCTTTTATAGTAATATTGAATTACAAGAAATTAATCCTTTCTCTTTGTTAGATTTCCCTTCGGATATATCCATTTTTGCTGTTAGCAATATAATGAATCAAGATAAATTAACAGCCATAAGATGTAAATTTTCTTCAGACAATAACTTTAAAATAATCACCATAAAAGATATACTTTCCTTAATTTTAAAAGGAAAATGGATAACTAAAACTTTAGGAGATATTGCTACAAATAATTTTCCAATTTATGCTAATAATAATCAAATAAAAACAATTATTGATACTTTAAATAAAGATTCTTTTTGTTTGATTAATAAGTCTTTAAATAGCGATAATAATGCCCATAATTTATATCACGAAAAATCGGCATTAAAATTGAGTATTAATAATAATTTATCAGAATTAAATTATCATAACATTTCGATAATTAAACCTCAAAATTTAATCAATTTATTAACACCATCTTGGCAGTATGAATACTTAAAAAAACAAAATCAAAAACTATCTCAACTTAATACGGCTATTAGGATTGAGAAACAACAAGTCGAACAAGAAAAACTATTTTCTCAATTAAGTTATCGCATTCGACAATCACTTAATTTAAACGAAATTTTAGCGATTACCGTAGAAGAAATAAGGCATTTTTTACAGTGCGATCGAGTTGTTATTTATCAACAATATAGTGATGGTGATGGCATGATTACTGCTGAATCGGTAGAAGATAAAAATTTTTCGATCATCGGTAAAATTATTCATGATCATTGTTTTGCTAAAGATTATATTGAACCTTATTTAAAAGGAAGAATACAAGTAACAAATAATGTTTTTGCTGCTAATTTATCTCCTTGTCATCTTGATTTATTACTATCTATCAATGTTCAAGCAAATTTAGTTGTGCCAATTATTTTTCATGACCAATTATGGGGTTTATTAGCCGCTCAAAATTGTTCTTCTCCTCGTACTTGGCAACAAAATGAATTAATTTTATTAGAAAAATTGGCCTCTCAAGTGGCGATCGCCATACAACAATCACAATACGCCCAAACAGCCTTAACCATAGCAGATTATCAAACGGCGATCGCCTCCTTAGGGAATGCCGCTATTACTGCTAAAAATTTGGACGAATTAACGCAAAAAACTGTTGAAATAGTAGCCGAAACCCTAAAAGTAGAATATTGTCACATCTTAGAACTATTATCAAATCAAGCCGCTTTTACCCTTCAAGCCGCCTGTGGTTGGTCATCTCAATGGATAAAATCAGCTAAAATAGGTTCATCTCCTCGTTGGATGCCGGGTTATACTTTAAAAGCATTACAACCAGTAGTAAGTGAAGATATGCTGATAGAAACTCGTTTTAATCCATCACCATTGTTACATAATCAAGGATTAAGAAGCGGTGCATCAGTAAAAATTGGGGGCAAAGATAACTTACATGGCGTATTAGGTATTTATAGTAAGAAAATTCGTAAATTCGATACACAAGAAATAAATTTCTTACAAACCATCGCCAACGTTTTAGCTACTGCAATTGAGAAAAACAGGTCACAACAACAGCTAGATTACTTTTTTAATTTATCTTTAGATATGTTTTGTATTACGGGAACAGATGGATCATTTAAACGAATTAATACCAGTTTTTTAACTAATTTAGGTTATGTAGAAGAAGATTTATTAAAACAAAATCTAATCGATTTTGTTCATCCTGATGACGTGGAAATTACCATTACTGAATTAGAAAAACTAAGTTACGGATTTTCTAGTATTAATTTTGAAAATCGTTTGCGTTGTAAAGATTCTAGTTATCGATGGTTAGCTTGGAAAAGTCTGCCTTATGAAGAAGATATTATTTATGCTGTAGCACGAGATATTACACTAGCGAAACAAGCCGAAGAAGAACTAAAAATGCTTAACGAACAACTAGAATCAAGAGTAAAAGATAGAACACAAGAATTAGAACAAACTACAACTCAACTACGAACTTTTGTTCAAACTGCAGGGACAGTTTTAATCGTTTTAAACCAAAAATATCACATTTTAGAATGGAATGAGGAAGCAGAAAAAATCTTTGGTTGGACGAGAGATTCCGTTTTAGGAGAGGATTATTTTTTATTATTTATCCCTCCCAATGAAAGAGAAAAATTAAAAGAACTTTTAGACGAAACTATTTCCTATGGCACGATTCAAAGAAATATAGAAAGTAAAATTATCACGGCTGAAGGAGATGAAAGATGCTTATTATGGAATGTAAATCGTTTTGTTGATAAAACAGGAGAAGGCATTGGTATTATTGCTTGTGGCCAAGATGTGGAAGAAATTCGCCTCGCCCAATTAAGGCTAAAATTGAGTGAAGAAAGATTTAGAAGTATTTTTAATCAAGCTGCTGTAGGAATTTTACAAGTAAGCGTACCAGGTAAATTAGTATTAGTTAATGATAAATTTAATCAATTTTTAGGTTATCCTGCCGAAGAGTTAGCTAGTATTGATTTTCATCAATTAATTTATGTGGATGATATTTCGGATACTCTAAGTGATTTATCCGAATTATTAAATGGCAATAGATCGACTTTTCAAAAAGAAATTCGCATTGTACGCCATGATCAGTCTTTAATGTGGGTTAATCTTACCATGTCTGTAGTATGGGTATCAATCGAACCTTCTTATTTTATTGCTGTAGTTAATGATATTAGTGATCGTAAACAAATAGAAGAGTCTTTGCAAAAAAGTCAAGCCTGTTTAAATAGTATTTTAAATTCCTTACAAGATGTAGTTTGGTCAATTTCTTTACCTGAAATGAAATTACGCTATATCAATCCTGTCGCTGAAAAATTTTACGGCAAATCACCTCAAGAAATTATGGAAAATTTAAGTATAATTCAAACATTAGCCATAGAAGAAGAGCAACCAATTTTAACTAAAATTTGGGAAGAAATACTAAATTGTTCTAAATTGGGAATTAATGATCCTGAAGCTAAACAAAGTTGGGAATTAGAATATAAAATCAAATCTCAGCCGCAAGAAACTCGTTGGATGAGAGAAAGAACCCATTTAGTGTATGATAACTTTGGAAGAGCCATAAGTATTGATAGCATTTCTACTGATGTTACAGAAAAAAGACAAGCAGAAGACAAATTATTTCAATCCTTACAAGAAAAAGAAGTATTATTAAAAGAAATTCATCATCGAGTTAAAAATAATTTGTATGTGATTTCCAGTTTATTAAATCTTCAATCAAGTTATATACAAGATGAAAAAGTAATCAATCTTTTTCAAGATAGTCAAAATCGGATTCAAACAATGGCAGTAATTCATGAGCAATTGTATCAATCAGATAACCTTTCTCATATTGATTTTGCTGAATATTTGAATAAATTAATTGTTAATTTATTTTCATCTTGCAATTCTACCCTTTCTAATATTAAACCAATAATAAATTTAGAACATTTTGCTGTGGACATTGAAACGGCTACACCGGCTGGATTATTAGTAAATGAATTAGTAACTAATGTTTTTAAACACGCTTTTCCTAAGGGTAACGGAGAGGTTAAAATAAATGTAAATAAAAATTTAAATCAAGAAATATACTTAAGTATAATTGATAATGGAATTGGTTTTCCTCCTGATTTAGATTGGCAAAAAAGCCCTTCTTTAGGATTGCGTTTAGTTCGTTTATTAACTGAACAATTAGATGGGGACATTGAAGTTATAACTAATAATAAAGGTACTGCTTTCCATATAAAATTTAGAGAAAGAAAATACGATGAGTGAAGGAAAAATTTTAATTGTTGAAGATGAATTAATAGCAGCAGAAAGCCTTAAAACTGACCTTAATAAAATGGGTTATGAAGTAGTAGGCATAGTTAACTCTGGAGAAAAAGCTATTAAAAAAGCAACAGAAACTAATCCAGATTTGATTTTAATGGATATTATGTTAAAAGGCAAAATGGATGGAATAACGGCAGCAGAAATTATTAAAGAAACTCTCCAAATTCCTATTATTTATCTTACTGCTTATGCTGATTTAAATACTCTTAAAAGGGCAAAATTAACTCATGCTTATGGTTATTTAGTTAAGCCTTATAAATTAGCAGATATTGTAACTACGATGGCGATCGCCATGGAAAAATGTAAAGAGGATGTTCAAACTAAAATTAATTTAAGTGAACAAACGAAGTTAAATAATATGAAGACACAAGCCTTAGCTAGTGCATCTCATGATTTACGCAATCCCTTAACTAATATTTTGGGTTATACCGAGTTACTAAGAGATTACAGTGATCAAATTTCTGAGGATAAACGCAAAAAATATTTTGATTTTATCAAAAATGCCGTAGGAGAAATGAATGATTCTTTGGAAGATTTATTATTAATTAGTAAAGCAGAAGAAGGCAAATTATCTCTCTATTTAGAAGAATTTGATTTGGTTTGTTTTTTGGATTATCTAATAGAAGAATATTGTAATTTTAGTGATAAACATCGTATCAATTTTCAAGCGAATAAAAAAGAACATATAGTATTTTTGGATAAAAAAATTCTGCGTCATATTATTAGTAATTTATTGTCAAATGCTATCAAGTATTCACCGACAGGAGGTAATATAGATGTATGTTTGAACTGTGATAATACACAAATTTCATTGAGTATAACTGATGAAGGCATTGGTATTCCTCACGAGTATAAAGATAGATTATTTCAATTATTTGAAAGGGGAAATAATGTTGGTTTAATTAAAGGAAATGGCTTAGGTTTATCTATTGTTAAAAAAGCAGTTGAATTACATAAAGGAAATATTCAAGTAGAAAGTGTAGAAGGAAAAGGAAGCACTTTTATTATTACTATTCCACAATTAACAAATTGATTTATGATTAATAAATAAGAATTATTATAGTTTAGTTATCAATTAAATTTTGTAAATTTATGAGTGCAATTAAGAAAACTCTCAGATAATAAAATTAAAGAACTAAAAAGCAAAAAAGGAGGTAAAAGTTATGAGTTTTGCACAATGGAAAGAAGAATATGCGACAGGAAATCAAAAAATTGATGATCAACACCAACACTTATTTGATATTATTAACGTCTTGCATCAAGCAATGACCGAAAAGCATGGGCAGGATGTGATCAAAAAAACTCTTAATGATCTTTTACAATATACTATTGAACATTTTACAACCGAAGAGATGATCATGTTATATCATCACTACCCTAACTATAAAGAACATAAAGAAAGACATACCAATTTAACCAATAAACTTAAAGAATTAGCTATAAAATTTGAACATAGTACTCACTCTATTAATTTAGAAGTATTACATTTATTAAATGAATGGTTAGCCCATCATATCAAAGGCGAAGATAAAAAGTTAATGAAGTTTCTCCAAGAAAAATCAAAGCAAACTAAAGAAAATGCTCAACGTAAATTAGTTAAATCTTAAGTAGGGAATGTATAGATACAGCCTTCCAAAACTCTTCTAACCTTAGCTATTAGGTCTATAAAATCTACATTCAGTGGAGAATCCTATGGTTATTTAATAGCTATTATTGATTGGAAAATCCTCAAGAAGAAATTTGGTAATTTATTATTCCTAAAATTTGTAAATTAGAATGTCAGAAAAATTTTTAGTAGATATTCTCACACCTAAACAAAAAAAAATTTTTCTCTTTTTGTTTTTTTTATGGTTAATTAATCTCGTTTGGTTTTGGATTTGGTGGCTACAATCAAGTCATATTATTCAATGGTTAGGAATCATAATTAATAGCCTATTTTTGGCTTGGAATACAGTGCTTCCTCTGTATTACTTTTATTTCGTGATGGGAATGAAAAAACCCAATCCTAAGCTCAAAATTCCTCCGGATTGGCGAGTAGCAATGATCGTTACCAAAGCCCCTTCTGAACCTTGGGAAGTTGTTAAACTAACTTTACAAGCCATGGCTCACCAATCTTATCCCCATGATACATGGTTAGCTGATGAAGACCCACAACCTGATGTAATTAATTGGTGTCACGAGCATAACGTTAAAATTTCTAGCCGTAAAGGTGTTACAGAATATCATCGAAATCACTGGCCTAGACGTACTAAATGTAAAGAGGGTAATCTTGCTTATTTTTATGACCATTTTGGTTATGATAATTATGATTTTGTGGTGCAAATGGATGCTGATCATATTCCTGATCAGGGCTATTTAGAAGCAATGTTACGAGGTTTTTTTGATTCTCAAGTAGGTTATGTGGCCGCCCCAAGTATTTGTGATGCTAATCTTAATACTAGCTGGAATGTGAGGGCAAGATTATTTGCGGAAGCTACCATGCACGGTTCATTACAAGCTGGTTACAATAGTAATAATGCTCCTTTATGTATTGGTAGTCATTATGCAGTTAGAACTATAGCCTTAAAAGAAATCGGCGGCTTAGGCCCAGAATTAGCTGAAGATCATACTACTACATTAATGATGAATGCTGCTGGTTGGCGAGGGGTATTTTCTATAGAGGCGATCGCCCATGGTGATGGGCCTACTTCTTTTTACGATTGTATGATCCAAGAGTTTCAATGGGCCCGTAGTTTAACGCAAGTTTTTTTATCGATTACACCAAAATATTTAAGTAAATTAAAGCCCCATCTTCAATTTCAATTTCTTTTCGCTCAATTATGGTATCCAATTTTTGGTATTAGTAATTTAATTGGCATATTATTGCCCATTCTTGCTTTAATAATTGATACACCTTGGGTTAATGTTAATTATTTAGAATTTGTTGGTCGTTCTTTTGTCCTTGACCTTAGCTGTTTATTGCCTATAATTTGGATTAGAAAATGTGGCTATTTACGCCCTGTTAAGGCTAAAATAATTTGTCAAGAAACTATCTTATTTCAAATTGCTAGAAGTGCTTGGATTTTGTTAGGTGTGATTAACGGAATAATATCTTTTCTACTCAAAAAAGACCTTATTTTTAAAGTTACGCCTAAAGGAAAATATCAATTTAAACCTTTACCTCTTAAAATTATTTTGCCTTATCTTTTTCTAGCTTTATTAACTTCTATTACCGTAATTTTTGCCCATAATGTTAAGGAAGCTCAAGGCTATTATTTTTTATGTTTACTTAATAGTGCTATGTATTTGATATTAACGATCGCCATCGTAAATCTTCATATACGAGAACATCAAATTATTAAACGAGAAAAATTACAATCTTATATGGCGATCGCCTTAGTAAGTATTATATTTTTATACGCTTCTATCTTAAGATTACCCCAAGGAGTAAAAACAATTATTTTGCCTAATTATTATGAAAAGTTTTGGCATAAAAAAAGCTAAAAAATTAAGAATATTATTATTATTAATTCTTTTTGTTATTAGTTTAAATTACCTAATTCAAAGTTGTTTTGCTCAGGAAAAAATTATTAACATTAACTTAAACGATACCACCAAACCATTATTAGGAGTTTATGATCCTAATCAAAGTTTTATTAATAGTAAAGAAGTTAAAATAGAACATCATTTTGTTACTTGGCGTTTAGATAACAATCAAGAATTGATTAATGCTTTACAAACCATTAAAAATCATCATCGTTTTCCTCTGATTACTCTTGAATCTTGGCCTTGGGAATGGAATAACATGACTAAAGAAACCTTATTTACTGATATTTTAGCAGGAAAATATGACCAAACAATTGAACGAATATTTAATACTTTAAAAGCCCAAAAACCGCAACAAATTTTGTTCCGATGGGGACATGAAATGGAAATAATTGATCAATATCCTTGGTCAAAAAGTGATGCTAAAAGTTATCTTCAAGCCTATCATTATTTACATGATTTTGGTGATCTTATGGGGGTAGATAATCTAATGTGGATATGGTCACCAGCAGGTTTTCCTAATGCTACTAATTATTGGGTAGGTAGTAAATATGCAGACTTTATCGGTTTATCAATTTATGCTACTAAAGAATGGAATTTAGACCAAAATAAGGGCAAAATACCCTCTTTTAAAGAGTTAATAAAAGCTAAATATTGGTTTAGTGAAAAATATCATAAACCTCTGTTTCTTGCCGAAGTAGGAGTTAATGGCACTCCTGCCGAAAAGTCTCAATGGTTAAAAGAAGCAATTACTGATTTAACAGAATTGACTCAAGTTAAAGCGTGGATTTATTTTAATCAAATTCAACCCCATATTGTACCTTTGAAAATAGGTTTTCCCGATTGGGCTTTAGATACTGAACAAATAAAAATTTTGTTAGAAACTTGGCACAATAAATTTATAAAAAAACAAGAGTAAAAAACTTGTAGAACTGGCTTTTAGCTTGTCTTTTTGTTTATTAAAAATATTTATTAACTCATGGCGAATATGATAAAAATAAATGGAAAAATGACCCCTACTATTAACAGAAATATTTACAGTGAATTATTAGACTTTATCGGAAATAAACAAAAATTTTTCTTTGTAGCTTATTTTGTCC
>CAZWLZ010000124.1:0-9901 GCA_964634505.1 uncultured bacterium
TGCCTCCAGGACGAGTTACGTCTGAGTAAAGTATGGATTTTGCTACAGCGTCTTTAACACTGGTAGCAGCGTTAGCACTGATTACACTAGCCGCACGAACACGAAGTTCACCAGTTGCGAAATAGCCTTTTAATTTCTCGATCGCCGAACCGTCAAGATATTTACCTTGTACGTCAGCAGAGTTGATTACAGCAGTAATTGCGTCTTGCATGATTTTTTTCCTTTGTTATAACTTAATCTTTTAATGTTTTTTTGTGCAGGACTCTAATGTTTGGATTAGATTCGCTTTTTTAATCTAATCTACTGCATTGCACCGATTACATAATCGAAATAAGAACCAGCTTCTCCGGAATCATCAGAAGACATCATACCGGTGGCAACTTCTTTCATTTCGCGCACACTTTGAGCTACTGCGCCAACGTCAGTACCTAAAGATTTGTACATTTCTCTTACTCCAACTAATCCAATTTCTTCGATAGGAGTAACATCACCTGCTACTACTCCGTAAGTAATTAAACGTAAGTAGTAATCCATATCACGCAAACAAGTTGCGGTCATTTCTACACCGTAAGCATTTCCACCAGGGGAAACGATGTCAGGACGTTTTTGAAATAGGCGATCGCCAGCTTCTTTAATGATACGCTCACGGGATTCAGTTAAAGTTTGAGCGATGCGTAAACGGCTTTGTCCAGTGGTAACGAAAGACTTGATTCTGTCTAATTCACCAGGACTTAAATAACGTGCTTCTGCGTCTGCACTCAAGATGGACTTCGTGACGATACTCATTGATGGATTCCTCCGACCAAAATAATAGGCTAATTAATAAATAAACCAGATTTTAAACTGGTATGATTTTGATTGATTGTTTTAATTTATCTCAATTCAAATCTTCAAATAAGTATAACTTGCTTAAGGTCATTACTTTTATTTTTGATTAAAATTAATTTAAACTTGAAACAACCCACCGCAAATTATTTTGCACTGTTATGGGTCATGTTGCTAGATTTTTGTAATATTTTTTAACATTTCTTTAATTTTACAGTTGACAGTTAATAGTCAATAGTTGATAGTTAATAGTAGATAGGGCAATTTAAAAAGGGAAAAATTAAGATGCGTGTAATTTTGATGACAGGAAAAGGGGGAGTCGGTAAAACTTCCGTAGCAGCCGCTACTGGGCTTCGTTGTGCTGAATTAGGCTATAAAACCTTAGTATTAAGTACCGATCCAGCTCACTCTTTAGCAGACAGTTTTGATTTAGAATTAGGACATGAGCCCAAATTAGTAGCTTCTAATCTTTGGGCGGCTGAGTTAGACGCATTAATGGAATTAGAAGGTAATTGGGGAGCTGTAAAGCGTTATATTACTGAAGTACTACAAGCTAGGGGTTTAGATGGTGTACAAGCTGAAGAGTTAGCAATTTTGCCGGGGATGGACGAAATTTTTGGCTTAGTACGCATGAAACGTCATTATGATGAAGGAATTTACGATGTCTTAATTATTGATTCTGCTCCCACCGGCACGGCTTTGAGGTTGTTAAGTTTGCCCGAGGTGAGTGGTTGGTATATGAGAAGATTTTACAAGCCATTACAAGGAATGTCAGCTGCTTTACGTCCTTTGGTTGAACCATTTTTTAAACCAATTGCTGGATTTTCATTACCTACTAATGAGGTGATGGATGCACCTTATGAGTTTTATCAACAAATTGAAGCATTAGAGAAGGTTTTAACCGATAATACTCAAACTTCTGTACGTTTGGTTACTAATCCCGAAAAGATGGTAATTAAAGAATCATTACGAGCTCATGCTTATTTGAGTTTATATAATGTTTCCACTGATTTAATAATTGCTAATAGAGTTATTCCCGATGAGGTTACCGATCCATTTTTCAAAAGATGGAAAGAAAATCAGACTATTTATAAACAAGAAATATACGATAATTTTCACCCTTTACCTGTTAAAGAAGCACCTTTATTTTCTGAAGAAATGTGCGGTATGAAAGCATTAGAAAGATTAAAAGAAATTCTTTACAAAGATGAAGACCCTAGTCAAGTGTATTATAAAGAAAACACTATTAAAATTGTCCAAAATGACGGTGTTTATACCTTAGAATTGTTTTTACCTAATATTCCTAAAGAGCAAGTTCAACTAAATAAAACAGGAGACGAACTTAATATTAGAATCGGAAATCATCGCCGTAATTTAGTCTTACCTCAAGCCTTAGCAGCTTTACAACCAGCAGGAGCAAAAATGGAAGATGATTATTTAAAAATTAAGTTTTCTAGTATTTAATAAAATTAATGAAATTGCCAAAAGGAGATCAAGTTAACTGAGAACAAATCATTAACAAATTAATTACATATACTTTAAGAACGGCTCATAAAGATGGTCAGCACAAAGCTCGTTTATTTAAATCAAAATTAGGAATTACTTTAGACAATAAAGATATTTTAGTTGAGGCACTAATCAAAATAGCTAAAGATTATAATTATATTTTTACTCAAAATAGTCAGTACGGACATAAATATGTAATCGACTTTAGCTTAACCACTGCTAAAGGCACATCAAAAATAAGAAGTGCTTGGATTATTCGTTTTGAGGAAGATTATCCTCGTTTAACTACTGTATATCCTCTTGATTAATTATAGGAGATCAATCAATATGAGTCTAATTAAATTACATGATATTATCGCTCTTGCCGAAAATATTAAAACCACTCAATTTATGACAGAAAAAGAAATAATTTTACCCAGAGGTCAAATGGGGACAGTGGTAGAAGAATATCATAATGGAGAAGCTTTTGAAGTGGAATTTTGCGATAATAATGGTCAAACTTATGCGTTAGTTTCCTTAGACTCAGAAAAATTAATATTGCTTTATCCTGATACTTCTAATCTTAGTTTAGTTTATTAAATTATTAGCGAGTTAAGCGAATTTCAAAATTATTACAGTGCGATCGCCATCGCTATAAGGAGTGCTAATTAAATGTAACACGTTATATTTTGGCGTTGCTGAACTTCGATAGGAAAATAAAAAATTTTTTCTCTTTTCTTTGACTTTTTGCCTCTTTGTGAGAGACAAAATAACACGTTTATTCACCAACGCTAAATTTAATAATTATTAACAATAAAAATTTTCTTTATTTAAAATAGATTCTCCATAACCCGGTATCCAAGTAACCCAAATACCGGCTGATTTTTCGCAAAGTAACAAAGCTTCATTGCTACTATATTCGCTAGGAGATTCATATAATTTTACCCAAGAATCACGATTATAAGTAATTTGGCAAATGGAATTTAAAATAAGTGAATTATTTTTTGCTTCGATATTAACACTTCTAATTGAGTCATCTAATTTCAATATCATGGTTTTCTCCGTATTTTTCAAATCATTTAGATTAATTTTGATTTTGTGTCTGTATATTATGATACAAAATTAGTGATTGATTAGGAGAAATGTTATCAATTATTTACATTTAAAAGATCGATGATATGTTGAATAATGTGAGTTGGATAAGTGAATAAATAATATTGGCGATCGCCTTAAGATATTAACATAAATCATCTTCTGTTAAGTTGGCTTGTTTTAATATTGTTTTGATAGTTCCTATTTTTAAATCCTTATTTCCATGAATGGGAATACATAAGGTAGTGTCTAGCCCTATTTTCTCAAAAATATGATGACTACCCTTGACACGCTTTAAAATCCATCCTATGTATTATAACTTTAATTTTCATTATTTTTTTTCCTTGATTTGATTTAAAAATTAACTTTCTTGAGTTGATTTGAAATCGTTTTCACAATTTCATCCTGCGTTAATTCTATATCTACAACTATGGCATTTAGCGGTTCTTCAAGAGTGGCGAATTGGCTATCAAGCAAAGCAACTGGCATAAAATGTTCTCGCTCTTTCATCCGTTTTGTAATTAATTCTTTAGTGCCTTTGAGATAAACAAATATTAGGGCTTCTGGTGAATCATTACCAGCAAGAAGATCACGATAGCTTTGTTTTAGTGCCGAACAAGCGAGTACATAAATGTTATTATTTTTTTGATGTTGGACAATTTGTTTTCGTAAAATTTCTAACCATGGCCAACGATCTTCGTCCGTTAGAGGGATGCGATTAGTCATCTTTTCTATATTGGCGGCAGGATGAAAATCATCGGCATCTTCAAAAATGCCTCCCAATGCTTGTGCTAGTTTTTTACCAATGGAAGATTTACCACATCCAGAAACTCCCATAACGACAATAGCTCTTTTTTGCTGTTCATTCATAATAATTTAGATGATGATCAGTTTTTTGATCATTAAATGATGGTTATTTTTTAATTTACATTTAAAAGATCAATTATATGTTGAATAATATGAGTATGATAAGTGAATAAATAATCTAGGCGATCGCCAAATAAACTAAAAATTAAATCTTCATAAGTCATCTTATATTCGTCTAAACCTTGGGCGACAATACTGGTAACATTTTGGGATGGTTTTTTTAAGTCTGGTTTCGGATTTGCTTCTAAAATATATAATTGTCCTTGCTCATCACTACGCAAATCAATACGAATCAAAGTGTTTAGGTTAAAATCTAGGTAAATTTGTTGGGCTAAATTTTTTAATTCTTCTTTTATGCCTAAATCTTGTGGATTGGTTAATAAACTGATACGATCAGCAGTAATTACTTTGGTATCCATGGAAGTAAAAATTTTTTCATCAGATTCTAAAATTCGCTCGAAAATAGAGAAAGTAAAAGGCTTTTCTTCTTTTAAAAATTGATTTTGAGAATATCTCACATAGCCACAGACAGAGACGCAAAACTCTCTACCTGATAAAAATTTTTCAATCAATACAGTATTGTGAGTTATGGCTTGAATTTTTGTTACCACATCAGATAAATCTTTAATATTATCAACTACCTCAACATTTAAAGATGCCCTTCCTGAAACAGGTTTAACAATAAAAGTACCATTATAATCTGCAAAAATTTTCTGAAAACGTTGATTAAGATAAGGGTTAAATTTTCCTTGAGAAGGATGACAAATAATAAAGGGAGCAGTAGAGTAATCTAAACCTTGTAATTCCCTTTTAAATGAATGTTTATTGTCTAAAATTGAACTATTTAAAGGATTATGTCCAATATAAGGGATACCTAACATTTCTAATAATGCAGGGGTATGACAAACTGGATTATAACCTTGCACTCCAGCTGTATTTAACCAAGCTAAATGAATTTTATTTTGTCGTAATTTTTCACTTAAACTCATGTTATCACTCATTACATAAATATTTTTAAAACCTAATTGTTTTAAGGCTTCCGCTATGTCATAGGCTACTCTTTCATAAGTTTTCGTTGAACGAGGATTATGAGTTTTATAGATGACTGCATTTTCTTCATCTTTATTGCCTCCATAAATTACGGCAAGATTTAACTTCTGTTTTAATATTTCTAAGTATTTTGGTAATTCAGAAAATTGATAATTAAACATGATTTAGGTAATGGGTAATGGGGTGTTAGATAATGGTTAATAGCTGGTTGGGGTAATAGGGGATAAGGTGTTAGGTGTTAGGTGATAGGCATTCGGTATTAGGTGATAGAGAATAAGAAATAAATTAATAAGTTAATTAGGGAATTATACCTAATTTAAGTGCTTCTAAGGGCTACAATAGGATCAAGTCTTGCTGCTCGTTGAGCTGGAATCACCCCAAAAAATAAGCCAATACCACCTGATACTCCCACCGCCAAAATAATGGCTGTAGGAGAAATAGCCACAGGTAACGGTGATAGGAAACCCATTATAGTTAAGCCTCCTATACCGATTACCGTACCAAAAAAACCCCCTAAAGCTGAAATAATTGTCGCTTCAATTAAAAATTGGATTAGAATATCTTTTTGTGTCGCCCCGATCGCCTTTCTTAAGCCTATTTCTTGTGTCCTTTCTGTCACTGAAACTAACATTATATTCATAACTCCTATACCCCCCACCAAGAGAGAAATTGCGGCAATCGCCACTAGCATAAAAGTTAACCCACTGGTAACAGTTGTAACAATACTTAATATATCTTTTTGAGTTTGAACACGAAAATCATCTTCCCCCGTAATTTTATGACGAAGACGGAGTAAATTTTCCATTTGAAAAGTAGCCGCATTAATACTATCTTCATCTTTAGCAGAAACGGCAATAAAATCTAATTTAATACCATATTTAGAAGTTTTTCCCACTACTTGATTAGCCATCGTAGTAAGAGGGATGTAGATAGCATCATCTTGATTTGAGCCTAAAAAAGTCCCTTTGGCTTTCATTACGCCGATAATATCAAAAACAGTGTTTTTAATTCTGATTTGTTTGCCGATGGCATTTTCGGTGGGGAAAAATTCGTCTTTAATTTCCGCCCCAATAATGGCTACTTTTTGATTTCTGATTAAATGATCGGAATTAATAAAATTGCCTTGGGCTACTTCAAAACTCCTCACATTTAAAAACTCTTCGGTAGTGCCAATGATAGGATAAGTATTATTTTTATTACCATGAGTTACTAATAAACGAGTATTTATTTGAGGTGCAACTTCTTTAATACTAGGAACTTGTTTGGCGATCGCCTCTGCATCACTTAAAACTAAAGTTTGAGGAATATCAAAGTTAGTGCGTCTTGATTCACGATTACCAGGTACTACAAATAAAACATTAGCACCTAAAGAAGCAAATTGATTTTCTGCTAATTTTTGAGCAGCTTGCCCAATTCCCACCATAGCAATAACTGAAGCATTACCAATCACAATACCTAACATGGTTAAACTACTACGCATTTTATTAGCATATAGAGTGCTAGTAGCCATTTTCAAACTATCAGTAATTTTCATGTAATTAATTTTATAAGTAACAGTAAAGATTTTTAAATATTATCTATATCCTATTAATAATAATTGAAATAAATTTAATTTTAATTAATAGTAAAAAAATAAATATTTATTTAAATATCATCAGGAATAACCCATTTTGGAGGCTCTGTTAACTTCTTCATTCTAGCTATTTCAGCCATTTCTAACATTTGATCTAAAGAAGTATTATTAATAAAATTTGATGTTTCTTGAGCATATTCTTTATGTGGACATTGATCACCTAAAATACAACCATTAATACAAGCAGAAGCACAGTTAACCTCTGAATTAGTCATTTTTCTAATAAAATTACAACTATTTATCTTAACATTAATTAACTTTTTAGCATAAAAACTAATCTTATGATTAAAAAAAATCACTAAAATGACTGTTATTTAGATAATTAATTAAAACTGATTAATTCTCGATAAATATTAAAAATATTGATGAATAGACTTATTGCGAATTAAATGTTTGCATCTGGAAAATTTTTGTCACATAAGACTTCAATTTTGTCAAAATGCTATTTCACAATAAATCTAATAATATGAAAAGTTAACCTTCAAAGATTCTAAACTCTTTTTTTTGGCGATCGCCTTTTTGTCAAATAAAGATAACTCTTAAAAATTATCAATAACGATCGCCTCAGCACGATTTTGATTTAAGGCTTCTGCTAAGGCTTTTTCGGCAACTTCCACTAAAATATCAGCAGGTAAAGCCTGAGAGGGAATACCTGTAGCAATACCCATAATTAAAGTAATATAATTGTGAATACTGGAATAAGGATGAGGAATTTGTAATTCTTTAACATTATTAATCATAAATTCAGCAACTGTTTGAGCCCCATGTTGATCGGTGTTTGGTAAAAGAATTATAAATTTATCTTCTTGATAAACTGCTTTTACATCAGCTGGACGTTTTGCGGTTTTATTAATAGCATCAGCTAACAATTTTAAACAATTAGGTACTATTTCTTGACCATAATTTTCTCGGTATTTATCAAAGTTATTAATCTGAGCCATAATTAAAGAAATATTTGTTCCAGAAGCATCATCAAAAGACGATCTTTGACGAGAAGCTCTTGCCCATTCTTGTTTTAAAACCTTTTTAAAGTAGCTATAATTTGATAAATTCGTAACAGGATCAATATCTGAATGTGATATTTTTTTTAATTCAATTTTACTTTTTTCTAAGGCTTTTTGTAATGTTTGATAATGAGGAATAATTTTTTTTAATTTATCTGATTCTTCTTTTAATTTTGATTCTAAATATTTAATTTTTATTTGATTTTCGATTCTTTTAATAATTTCTTTTTCAGAACAAGGGAAAGTAATAAAATCTGATCCTTCCAGCATAAAAAATTTTTCAGGTTCAAAATTTTGTCCATTTTTATTAATAAAAATTATCGGAATATTTGGGATTTCTTTTAATTGTTTTAATTCTTCACAAATTAAATAATTCTCGTTACTATTACTGGTATTATTGAGTAAAATTAAATCTGGTATTAGATGATCCCTCTCAATAAAGTTAAATAACTCTACACTATTTTTGAGTAAAATTATTTCATATCCCAACTTAATTAATACATTTGGCAAAAAGTCCAATTTTTCACCATTTTCTTCTAAGAAAAAAACTTTTGTTGTCATTTTTTTATCCTAATTTATAATTAGTTCAAAAGTTAAATAAATTTAATATAATTATTAACTATCATACCTTTAATTTTTCAAATGAAATTAAGATTAGAAGCAAGATTAAATGATACTCATATCGATAAAAATAAACCCTTAAATCAACGTTTATTAGAGATTGGCATTGCTACCGTTAAAAATAATGACACTGAAAAATTACCTCTTAATTTATGTCTAATTTTAGACCATAGTGGCTCAATGGATGGTAAACCGATGGAAACTGTAAAACAAGCGGCGATCGCCTTAATTGAACAATTAAATATTGATGATGCTATTTCTGTAATTGCTTTTGATCATAATGCGAGTGTGCTTATTTCTAGTCAAGTGATCAATTTAACTGATATTTCTAACATAATTAAACCGATTAAAACTTTAAAAGCCCAAGGCGGCACTTGTATTGATCAAGGTTTAAAAGTAGGGTTACAAGAAATCGCTAAAAATCAAAAAAATCGTGTCTCTCAAATTCTCTTATTAACTGATGGAGAAAATGAACACGGTGATAATGATTTATGTTTAAAATTAGCACAATTAGCTGCTGAATGTAATGTCACTTTAAATACTTTAGGATTTGGTAATAATTGGAATCAAAATCTTTTAGAATCAATTTCAGATTTAGCAAATGGCACTTTAAGCTATATTGAAACACCAGAAAAAGCAGTAGCTGAATTTTCTAAAATATTTTCTAAAATCCAAACAGTAGGCTTAACCAATGCTTATCTATTCATAGATTTAAAGGATAATATTAGACTAGCAGAAATGAAGCCCATCGCCCAAGTTTACCCTGAGACAATTGAATTACCTTTAATTACCGAAAATAAAAAAATTGCTGTGCGTTTAGGAGATTTAATGGCTGAAGAAAGACTTATTTTAGCTAATCTTTATATCGGTGAATTACCCCCCGGATTACAAACAATTTTAACTCTCCAAGTGCGTTATGATGATCCTTCTTCTAATGCTACTAATTTACAATCAGAAATTATCTCTGTTGATCTTGAAGTTCAAGAAAAATATACTCAACAATTAAATCCTCAAGTGGAAAAATCTGTTTTAACTTTGGCTAAATATCGTCAAACCCAAATCGCTGAAGTTAAATTAGCTCAAGGAGATATTCAAGGTGCTGCAACTATGTTACAAACGGCAGCTAAAACTGCTTTGCAATTAGGCGATCAAACAGGAGCAACTGTATTACAAGTAAATGCCACTAAGTTACAAAGTGGGGAAGAACTTTCTGAGGCTGATAAGAAGAAAACTCGTATGGCATCGAAAACTATTTTAGAAAATTCTTAATTTTTGGCGATCTTATTAACTGATGTTACCCCGAGAAAAGGTTTTAGGTGTTAGG
>CAZWLZ010000125.1:0-9889 GCA_964634505.1 uncultured bacterium
TCCCACCCTTTGAAAGGGGGGGTTAGGGGGGGTATTGATTGACTGTCAATTAAATTCCTCAGTGTCTCAATAATTGTGGGTAAATCTTCACTGAATTTGGCGATCGCCAAACGAAAATTTTTAATTTCGGCTCTTTCATAATTAAGGAAAAGATTAATAATTTTATCTAAATCCGCATCAATACTCATATCAATCCTTAAAGATTCAATGCCATTTTGAAATAAAACAGCCGTTTGAGAATCCTCAAATAAAATATTATCAGTGGGATAACCCGCCTTAATTTTTTTCTCAATTTCATCATCTAATTTATCTTTTGTATCTTTAGCTTCCCAATAACCCCAATCGAGACGCAAAGCATCTTTGACAATACCATCAAATCTAATATTAGTTTGCAAATGACTTTTGATCGTTAATTCTTCTACCAATAAAAAATCTTTAGACTTGCAATAACCATTAAGTAAGGTAGCAAAAGCGTAGCGAATTGAACCTTCATTCTTACTGCCACCATATTTTTTTCTAGTTTCCAAGTCTCGGCGATATTGATGGATAAGAGTTTTTGACATAATTAACTGATTAAATTATTATGCTTAAATTATAGTTTTAATTTGTGATTCAAAAAGTCTATTTTAGTTTTTGTAGAGTGCTAAAATTTTTGACAAACAAAAACAGCAACCCGATCAATTTACTCAATCTTTTATTTCCTAAACTTAATTTATGCTATACAGAGTTAGACTAAACACAAAACTGACGATCAATTTTTAGTCCACTAGCTCCCGAAACGCTCTAATATAAGGAAATGTAAGTCGTAGTATTGGTTGCTGTTTTTGCTTTTACGAACCGAGAATGAACCTTAAACAGTTTTTTAACCTCCCTAATTGTTTATACTTCTCTTCTTTTGATTGATTTTTCTATAGAGTTACACTGAATTTAAAACATCAACTAACATATTAATCAACTATTTCAGATGCCTTGCTCTCTTTGTTATAGGTTAAGAAATATAAATTTGAAAGTAACCGTTTTTGGTTTGACCTAAGACAGAAACGAAACAAATCAGATTATTTACCTCTTTTTTATTCAAAGTTTATATTGTCTGTTTTATCTGTCGAGAAGCCTTTTCATTAGCTCCTACTATTAATGTAACAAGTTTTGCTTATGATAGCTAGTTTTTTTACAAAACTTTACATGATTAAATTTTTTTATTAACTATATTGTAAATGCTTGAAAAAATGAACTTGTCGCAAGTTGAATTAGCGAGAGTATCACCGAACATAAATAGTGCTTTAGTTAGGTTTCGATGCCTCAACCCAACCTACTTTGAAATTTTTAAAACTAATCTCCCCAATACCCCAACACCTAACTCCTATTACCTAATCTTTAACGGGTTTCATTATTGTTTCTAAATATTTTAAAATCAAAATGCCTATAACGATACTAACAGAGGATAATAACCAAAAGTTATGGGCATAAGTGGCGGATTTATCTAATACCCAACCTCCTAAGGGAGGCCCTATTAAATATCCAATCGCCCAACATTGGGAATTTAAGGCAAAGTAAATCCCTCTTAAGGATGTAGGTGCTAATTCTACAATTATTCCCGATGCGGATGGGGTATAAGATACGGTGGCGATTGCCGCAAATAATAAAGCTAAAAAGGCTGAAAATAAAGCAAAATAGTCGGTATTTCCTGTTATCCATATCAAAATAAATGAGATACCCCATAAGTTGAGAGAAATGATTAAAGTTTGAATACGAGTAAATTTACTTAAAACTCTAATAACGGGCAGTTGAAGTAGGGCTGTTAAAGTAATATGAAGGGTAAATAAAATGCTAATTTGTTTAATATTAAAATTACCAGTAGCAGTAAAATTGGTTAAATATAGTGGTAAAGTTGTTTGTATTTGAGAGATATAGATAGTAAATAGAATATTAACTAACATAAATACCCATAAACGTTTATCTTTGATAGCAGTTAACCATTTATGGATTTGATTTTGTTTCAGTTGTGATGAGGGTTTATAAGTCTCTTTGATAGATAGATAGACAATCATAAAAAAAATAATAAATGAAATACCATCGATTACAAATAAAGTACGATATTCTCCTGTCATCGCAATTAAAGCACCTCCTAAGGCAACTCCCATACTTAATCCTAAATTGTCAGCTAAACGAGTAATGGCAAAGGCTTCATTTTGTTCGCTACCGATGGTTAAATCGGCTACACAGGCTTCTGTGGCTGGCCAATAAATGCCGATACCTAATCCCATCAATAGATTAGCTATAACTAAACTCAAAAAATCATCAGCAAAACATAAATAAAAACTGGCGATCGCCGAAATAACGGCAGATAATAATAAAGTACCTCGTCTTCCCCATTGAGAAGAATCACTTAAACTACCTCCTAAAAAACGTCCTAAAATGCCTGAAATGGAGGCACTACCCAACGCAATACCTACAGACGTAGCGGATAAGCCCACTTGATTAACAAAATAAATAGGGGCATAAAATAGGGTAAAACCCGTGCCAGTTTGAGATAATAAACGCCCTAATGCTAAAATCCAAACCGCATAACTTAACTGAGGTAAAATTTTAGACATTTCTTTTTTTATATCGCTTCCATTAAACAAATTAGATCTCTTGTAAAACTATCCTTGAACTAAAGTTCAGGCTTAAAGTTAAAGTCAGCTAAAGCTGACTAAACAACATTTAAACTAGTTTTAATAGTATTTTAACTCGTTTTAACGGGTTTAAGTTCTTAGCCCGAACATTAGTTCTGGGCTTTTCAATACTTTGGCAAAAATTTTTTATTGATCCCCTAAAAATGTAAGATTGATTTAATCATTACAGTTAAGTTAAATTTTTTACAATGACATTTACTAGCACAATTCCCGATTTTTGTCAAGGCATAAAATATTTTAGTGAATCCTTACCAGAATTTGACCAATACGGACAAGAACAGGCGATTGCCAAGGGGGCAAAATCTATCACTTCTACTAGCGATAAAAATGCCATATATCAAACATTATTAGGGGCAGATGCCTTACGTTATTTGACCTTACAAGTTACAGCTACTAAAGAATCTGGTCATCCAGGGGGTTTTGCCAGTGTGGTAGAGGCGATCGCCAGTTTAATGATGTTAGGACACAAAAATATTATTACAGAAGTAGGCCATCATGCCCCCGGTTTTTATAGTAATATGTTTTTAGATCGTTCCCTTGAAGCTATGGGTATTACAAAGGTAACACAGATGGGCGATCGTTTTCGAGAAATGCACGGTCTTTTAGGGCATCTATCTGGTCAAATACCCGGTTTATTGAATCCAGCTGGCCCTCTTGGGCAGGGGCAACATTTCGCTATGGCGGGGGCAAAATTGCATCCTGATGTATTATTCCCTGTTACGATCGGAGATGGTGGTTTAGGCGAACCTTATATTATGAGTAGTTTTGGCCACTTTAACACTGCCTATCCCAAAATCACAAATTTCCTTCCTATTTTAGTATGGAATGGTTACTCTCAAGAGCATCATAGTATGGTTTCTACCAAAACTAATGAAGAAATGATCGCTTATTGGGCAGGTAATGGTTTTAAAGAAATAATTTTAGTTAATGCTAAAGATTTTGATGACACTAATCAAGTAGGTGAATATGTAGATAGTACACAATTTTCTTTTGCTAAACGCTTAGAATTTACTCAAGCAGTTTTAGAAGCTACTGATAAAGCGGCCAAATCAGCATTAGGAGGCACTTTAACCGTTTTAATTATTAAACAATTAAAAGGAGCCGGTGTCCATAAACGAGGAGCTCAATCTCATAACCTTTATCCGGGTGATAATTTAGAAAAAGATTATATTATCAAAGCCTTACAAGAAAGGGCATTAACTCCTGAAGCATGGCAGTTGGTGCGTAATAATTTTGAACAAGCAGGAGGCGGAAGTGCCGTTAATACCGTTGTTACTGAAAAAGAATTACCTTTATCAGATTTAGGGAAATTACCCTTGAATGAATACCCTCTTAATGAAGCCAAAGTTTCTACTACGGTAATGGGGGAATTAGTTGTTCATGTAGGCAAAAATGATCCTAATTTTGTAGTCACCAATGCTGATGGTAATGCCGCTTCGGGCATTAATAATATTAATATTGGTTTAAAAATTGTTCATCCTACTACCGATGAAATTTATTTTCAACAACCTCAAGGACAAGTTTACGAACCTTTGAGTGAAGATGCTTGTGCTGGTTTAGCTGTTAGTTTAGCATTATTTGGCACTCGTACCCTATGGTGTTCTTATGAATCGTTTGCTATTAATGGTTTACCAATTTGGCAAACTGTAACCCAAGCTATGACAGAATTACGCCGACCAACTCCTTCGGCGATCGCCTTATTTACAGCTGGTGCATTAGAACAAGGCCGCAATGGTTGGACACATCAACGGCCTGAAATTGAAAATTATTTCGCCTCTATGATGCGTAACGGCAATGTTTTCCCCTTATTTCCTTGTGATGCTAATAGTACTCAAGTCTGTTATGAATGGGCTTTAAGCACTAAAAATAAAGGCATTCCTATTACAGTTAGTAAATCTCCTTTGCCCATTCGTACTACTTTTGCTCAAACTCAAGAAGCCTTAGCAAAAGGGGGCGTTATTTTGCATGATAGCGATAAAGGAAATAAAAAAGTAGTATTTGCTGTAATTGGTGATATGACCTTAATTCCCGTATTTGAAGCGGCAAAATTATTGGAAGAAGAAGGATTTGGAGTTCGTATTGTGTCAGTGATTAATCCTCGTCGTTTATATCGTGCTAGTGATGTAGCTTGGAATACTTGCACTAATCCTGATGAAAATTTCCTTGATGATGCTAGTTTTAATGAGCTATTTAAAGGAGATGCTTTAATTGGTGTAACAGGGGGAACTTCTGGAATGTTAGAGCCTATTATGTTGCGTAGTAAACTTAATCGTGATGTAATCTGTTGGAAACGAGGTGAAACTACAGCTAGTGCTAAAGAAATAATGGCCTTCAATGGTATAACTGCTGAGGCTTTGACAAAAAGAGGTAAAGAATTAGTTAATTAACTCTTATTAGGTAATGGGTAATGGGTAATAGGTAATAGGTAATAGGTAATAGGATGTTGGGGTGTTAATGTCTTAAACATCCAACTTGTTACTATAATTTAACCTAATACTTAATCTGTGCTTAAAAATAAAAGGCGATCTCCAAAATCGCCTTTTAAAATTATTATGAATTTAGTAATTATCGAAACATACTACTAACAGAAGTATCTTCATGAATACGCCAAATAGTCTCTCCCAAAAGATTAGCTACAGAAAGCTGAGTTAATTGAGGGAAACAATTATCAGGGTGTACTGGAATAGTATTGGTAACAATCACCTCTTCAAATACATCAGAGGCTAATCGTTGAATAGCAGGCCCAGAAAAAACAGGATGAGTAGCACAAGCATAAATTTTCTTAGCCCCCTCTTTTTTAAGCAATTTTGCTCCTTCTAATAAAGTACCAGCAGTATCAATCATGTCATCAACTAAAATCGCATTTTTCCCTTTGACATCACCAATAACATTCATCACCTCAGCAACATTATGAGCTTGGCGGCGTTTATCGATGATGGCAAGAGGAGCATCATTTAATTTTTTGGCAAAAGCTCTAGCCCTCGCTACACCCCCTACATCAGGCGAAACTACCACTAAATCTTCTATTTGTTTATGCTGAATATATTGTAATATTACAGGTGACCCATAAACATGATCTAGCGGAATATCAAAATAACCTTGAATTTGTGACGAATGTAAATCCATGGCTAATACTCTTTGCGCACCGCTATTAGTGATCAAATTAGCTACTAATTTAGCCGTAATAGATTCTCTTCCCGCCGTTTTGCGATCAGCCCTAGCATAACAATAATAAGGCAAAACCGCCGTAATTTGACGAGCTGAAGCTCTTCTACAGGCATCAATCATAATTAGTAATTCCATTAAATTATCATTAACGGGATTGCAACATGGTTGTATTAAGTAAACATCACAACCTCTAATAGATTCTTGAATTTGAACATATAATTCCCCGTCAGCAAATTGCTTACGAATCATAGGGCCTAAATCCATCCCTAAATAACGTGCTACTTCAGTAGCAAGTCCGATATTAGCTGAGCCAGAAAAAAGACGGAGACGGTTATTGTCCGACACTTGATGTTGCAACATCGGACTGGTTGTTAGAGTGGCAGAATGACTCACGGCAAATCCTTTTACTTTACTTTGGGTGACTCTTTTTATTATTAATTTAATAATCTACTTATTTTAATCTTTTATAGTGAATTTTTACTTCAAAAGATTAATCTTATTTTAACCTAAGTTGCTCATTATACAATTATCATTATCTTTTTACTCGAATTTTAGAAATATTTAATCTTCTTCTTTGGCGATCGCCAAATGATAATTAAGTTTCAATTATTTCTAATTTCTTTCCATAAATCTAAATATTTTTGCTCTATTTCCTTTGATAATGGAGTAATAAATTCACTCTTACTAATAAGATCTAAAGAAGGATAAATCAAATTATTATTAATAATATCTTTTGGTAATTGTGCTTTATTTAAAGTTAATAATAAAGGGGAAGAAGCCTTAGAAAATAAAGAGATTTGTTTAACTGAATTTGGTTCTAAACAAAAGTTAATCCAATCATAAATAAGATTATCATTATCCTTATTATTATTTTTAGGTTTTACCCATAAATCTGCCCACAATGATGTCCCTTCTGAAGGAATAACTGCTTTAATATTAGGATAATTTTTAACTATGGGTAATATATCAGATGACCAACCTACTGCAACCCATGTATCTCCTAATATTAAGGGTTGTAAATAATTAGTAGAATCATAAAATTTTACTTGTTTATGTAATGCTGTTAATTCTGATTTTAATTCGGGAATTTGTTCGATGTTTTTTTCATTATAAGAATAGCCCATTTTTTTTAAAGTTAAACCGATTATTTCTCTAGGATTATCTAATAAAGAAATGTAATTTTTTAATTCTTTTTTCGTCGTTAAATCTTGCCAACTTTTAGGCGTAAAATTTATTTTTTTGAGTTTATCTTCTCGGTAAGCTATCATGGCAAAACCATAACGATAAGGTACGCCCCAAGTTAAATTATTTGATTCTAAAGGCTTGTCTATATCTACAGTTACTATATTTTTAAATATGTCTGGTAATTGATTAAATAGAGTTATTTTATCAGTATTAATAGCTTCAATTAAATTATTATTAACAGCTTGAGATAACCAATAATTACTGATACTAATTAAGTCACCAATACGCTCTTTTTTTTGCCAAAAATTGAGAGAAGGAAGAGAAAATTTTGTGTTTTCTGGTATTTGTTTCCCTTGCCAACTTTCTAATAACTTAAATAAATCTTCGATATTATTTTGTGGTTTAAAAGAGATAGTTTTTGCCTTATTAAATTGCTTATGAAAAGAGGCAATTAATTGAGGTGGTATAGATTGCTTTAAGTAAAAAATCTCTAAAATTTCTTGTTGACTACAACCAGTCATTAAACTTAATAAAATTAAACTACTAGAGAGTAAAAAATCACGACGATTAAGCATTTCTTTCGTTATCAGGGATAAAATAAATTTTCAATTGTTAAATTAATCGAAAATAGTAAGCAGTATCAGTAAAAATGACTTTAACATAATAAAACATCAATAAAATAATTTTGAAGAAGGAGTAAAAATATATGCAACAAATACAAAAACAAATTATGCAATTAAATTATCGATTAGATAGACTTTATCAAATAGTTGAAACTATCAAAAATCAAGAAAATTTTTCTGATTTTACCATTAATAAATTAGAACAAATAAATAATGTAGAAGAATCTTATTTTAATTCTAATTTGATGAAAAATTTTTCCGATCATAAAAAAAATAATACCAATGTATCCATTAATGAAAATAATTTAATTACAGATGATTTTTCTCTAATAAATGGGCATAAAGATATTATTGAAGATGATGACTTCAAAAGAAGTCTTGATACTCATATTCATTTAGAAAATGATATGTCTTGTGAAATACAATTACAACGATTAACTGCCCAATTAACGGCTGCTTATAATCGTATCGCATCTTTGGAAGAGCAATTATTATCCCAGAGAAATTCTTATTCACAACAATAATTTTTGGTTACTATCAAACAGGAATATATGAAGCCATTAAATTATAATTTTTATGATAAAATACTTGAATAATTTTTCTTGATTAAAACTTGAAAAATGTTGTTTGTTATTCAATCAATACTTATTATTAAAATTAAGAAAATGAAAAGAAATAAAAAGCCTATTGGTGTGAAAGATAATTTAGATAAAATATTGTTTCTTTTATCTGCAATTTATCTAATATTTGTTGGTGCTTGGTTTTTTAAAAGTAATAAATTGGCCGCTAGTGTAACAGATTCTAATTCAGTAACAAAAACTGTTGTAAATGAAGATTTAATTATTACTAAAAATAATGATAATTCTCCCTCAAATATTGAAAAAAATATAGAAATTAATCCCAAAACAAGCTCTGATTCTCAGCAAGTTTCTTCTCCTATGATTGAGCAAAATAATAATGGTATTTCCTCTTTATTATTAAGTCAAAATACTGTTAATAATGAGCAACAAATTATTCCTTTAAATTCTCTTTTAACTAATACCAATAGTAATGAATTAAATCAAATAAATTCATCTTTTCCTCAACCAATTAAAGTACCAATTCCCCCTAGATTAAACAATAATACGAGGACTAATAATAGTAATAAAAGTAATAATCCTAAAATTACTACTTTTGCTAAAGTAAATTCTTTACCTGTTTTAAACACTAATTCTAATTCTCAAAATATGCAACAAAATTCTGTTAATCCAACAATGACGACTGCATTTAATACAGTTAATACTGGTCAAAATAATACTTTAGTTGGGTTAATTCAGTTAGAAAATCAGTCAAGTATTGCTTTATTTAAAATTAATGATTTGACAGCAAAAGTAAAAATTGGAGAGGAAATTGGTGTTAGTGGTTGGGTGTTAATTAATGCGGATGAAAAAGAAGCTGTGATTAGTCAAAATGATCAAATAATTCGCTTAACAGTAGGAGACAATTTTTAAGGTAATAACTATTAGTAATTAGTGTAATTTATTCAATTATTAAATAATAGAAAAATGGGTTTATTTGAAGATTTTAACAGTTTTTTAGAGACAAAATTAGAGGAGTTTTTAAGTAGTAATCCTCAGTGGGAATTGGAGGCTTTATCTTATGAATTAATGGAGGAAAAAAATAATACTATTAAGTTAATTAATGAGTTAAATAATGCTAGAAAAAAGTTAGATGAGGAGATTTTAACGATAGCGAAGGATATTCAACTTTGGCATGGTAGAATTGATAAAGCTAAGGCTTTAAATGAGTTGGATTTAGCTAATCAAGCCCAACAAAGAGAAAATGATTTGTTAAGATTAGGCAATTTAGTCTGGACGAAAAGAGGTAATATTGAAAAAAATCTTAAGGATAGTCAACAGTTGTTATCTTCTTTGGAAAAAAGACAGGCTGAGGTTAAGATAAAAATTGATCAAGTTAAAGCTAATCAAGTTTATTCAAATACTTACAATAACAGTTATAATAATTTTGATTCAAATTATACAGTAAATCTTAATTCTAAAAAAGGTCAATATGATGCTTTAGATGCTAAATTTCAAAAATTAGAAACGGATGAGGAGTTACAAAAAATTAAGCAAAATCTTAATTTATAATTATTACTCAAAATTTATATATTTTAAATTAATCTTTATTTTAGTTCAATTATTATGAGCCGTCAAACCTTAAATCTCGATGAAAATTTATATCAATATCTATTATCGG
>CAZWLZ010000126.1:0-9700 GCA_964634505.1 uncultured bacterium
TCTTTATTTACAAGCGTTAGACATGTATAAAAAGCTCTTAGGTGATGAACATCCTGATGTAGCAACTAGCATCAATAACCTTGCAGGATTGTACGAATCTCAAGGAAAATATGAACAAGCAGAACCTCTTTATTTACAAGCTTTAGAAATAAGGAAAAAGCTCTTAGGTGAGCAACATCCTTATGTAGCAATGAGCATCAACAACCTTGCTTATTTGTACAATTATCAAGGAAAATATGAACAAGCAGAACCTCTTTATTTACGAGCTTTAGAAATGTTTAAAAAGCTCTTAGGTGAAAATCATCCTAATACATTAACTGTAAAGAATAATTTTGTTTATTTTCTGCAAGAGGTGATTAAGGAAAATCGAGTTAAGGAATTAAGTGATCATCCTTTTACGCAATCCTTGTTCAAGGATTTAGCCTTGCAATGAATTTCAGGCTAAAAGCTAAAACCCGTTTAAACGGGTTAAAACTCATCGGTAGTAATCTTTAGATTACTTAAGCTATTAGCCCGAACTTTAGTTCAGGGCTACTTTTCAAACAACATTTAAGGAATTAAGTGAGTATCCTTTGAGGCGATCGTTGTTGAAGAAATTATCTTCCTAGCATTCAAATTTATCCTTATTATATTCAACCCAAAACATTCTGACAAAACCTAAAACTTTCTTATTTCCCATTTAATTTTGTCATATCACATAAAAAGTTAACTTATTGTATATAATAGCAACCAAAATAAGAATAATTTTATCTCTAAATTCTTATTCTATCTTGACTAAAGAGTAACAAAAAATAACTTTTTATCACCTTTAAAATTAACTTTTATTTTTATGAACAAATATTATTTTTCAATATTTACTTATAGTTTAATTAGCTTATTTAATTATGTTATACCCATTGAAGTTAAAGCCCAAAGTCTAACTTATAATTGTTATATCATCAATGAATACGGAGAAATCAGAAACTTATCAAATATCTGTGGCTTCAGAAACACCAATCAAAACAATTTACCTTCAGTATTACCAGATAAAACAAATGTTCAAAAACCACCCTTAGAATCACCTCCACCTGAAACGCAACCTGAAACACAACAGATTAATCAAACAACAAATAATCAAAATGAAGTTGATAAATCTAAACTACCAGCTGTGCAAAGGGCAATTCCTTTACTTCAAGAACAACGAAATCCAACAAATAATACTAATTCAACAAATAATACTAATTAAAAAAATCAAATTTAGAGATTATTAACTAGATGATGATAATAACACCAATTTCAGTTAAACTTAAAAATGATTAATTAGACTAAAATTAAATTAAAGAACGATGGAAATTGGTCAAAAAGTAAGAGTATCTCGTCTTAGAGAAAAAGTATCTAGTGATATTATTGAAAAAGCAAAACGAAAAGAAGAAGCTGTAATTAAATCATTTAAAATGACTGACGGTAGCGGGGTTGGTGTTTTTGTTGAATTTACGGATTCTACTACAAGTTGGTTTTTTGAAGATGAAATTCAATTGGTAGAATAATCTTTATTGTTAAAAGATTACAAGTAAGATTAAGACAGGTAATTCAGAGAATACAAATAGAAGTTTTATTATTTTTTTTGTTAACTGTTTTCCCTGTCAAGTTTTTTTTATTTAATTAACTATTTTTCTAGCAATTAAATATATTTTTATGGGTTGAAATTTATGGCAAAAAATTATTTTATTATTCGTAGTAATAAAGATTTAGTAAATGTTTATAATGCCATTATTTTATGGTTTAAAGGTAAACAGTATGATGTTGAAGGCACTGAAAAAAAAAATATTTATTTTATTCAAGCGAGAAAAACCCACTTAATTAGAACAATTATGGGTGCTAATATGGCTTTTACAATTAAAATTTATTTGTCTGAAGATAAAGCTTTAACCAGTAAAGAGTTTATTATTGAAACCAGTAGAGGTAAATGGATTCAAAATATTGCAGGTGCGGGATTTTCAGCTCTTTTTACTGCTGGATTAACTCTTTTAACTGGAATGGCTAGTGCCGGATGGTCTTTATTGTTAGAAAATGAGTTAATATCTTATTTAGAGAATGATCTTAATTTTCCTAGAGTTAAACCAGAAATACCCACTCAACAAAGTTCTCAAAAAGTGACTGAGAATGTTAATTCTTATCAAATAAATTTAGCTAAAAATTCGGATCAAAAAAAGATTATTGCTGATTTAGAAGAAGAAATAAATAGGTTAGAAATTGCTTTTACTGATGAGATTTTGACGGAGGGAGAATTTAGTCGTAAAAAGGCTCTTTTAGAACGACAAATTGATGATTATGAGGTTAATTTTGTCATTGAGGAAAGAGTAAAGAAATTGCAAGAGGCTTTTACTCAGGGTATTTTAGATCAGGTAGAATTTGAGGAAAAAGTTAGGGAATTAGAGGCAAATTTAAGAAAAGAAATTTTACAAGATAGACAATTAGAAAGAAATAAGTCGAGAATTATTAAACTAAAACAAGCGTTAGATAATGGCATTATTACTAGGCAAGAATATCAACAAAAAATGTCTGAATTTTGATTACTAAATTACTGATTTATTATTAATTTATTCAAAAGCTAATGTTGAACAAATTTTAGATGAAAATTGGCTACCATAAATAAAACAATAAATATACTAAGAAAAAACTTTATCGTAAATAAATGAATCAATCAAATTTAAATGTAGAAAATATTGTATCTGAATCTGATGTTACTGAGATTAAAAAGGCAATAAGTATTAAAGATTTGGCTTGGAAAATTGCTGAAGCTGCTGGCGATCGCCTCGCCAAGGATATAGTTTTGTTAAATGTGGAAGGAATGTCTTTTATTGCTGATTATTTTGTGATCGTTACGGGTTTTTCTAAGGTACAATTAAAGGCTATTTCTGATTCTATTCAAGATAAAATTTTTGAACAATTTGGACAAAATCCGATACATATTGAAGGCAGAAATGATCCTAATTGGATTTTACTTGATTATGGCGATATTATTGTGCATATTTTTACGCCTGAGGAAAGAGAATTTTATGGTTTAGAGGCTTTTTGGAGTGGTGCGGAAAAGTTTGTTTTTAATTCAGATATAGTCTAATTTTTTAAGACTACTTTGGCGATCGTTACAATAATGTTTGGCGATCGCCAAAATAAAAATTAAGGGTTTTCGGTTTAGTTATAGTTAATCTTTAAAAGAGGAAAAGGAAAGAAAATTAAGTAATTGTGAATAACTTGCTTTTTACTTCTTCCCTATTCCCCATTCCCTAATAAATTATCTTCTAAACATTTTTAACATTCTTTGAGTAACTAAAAAGCCCCCAGAAATATTGATCGTTCCAACTAAAATGGCGATCGCCCCTAAAATAGTAGTAGGAGAGGTTAATTCCCCTGAAATTTGCAACATCCCACCGATGATAATAATGCCACTAATTGCATTAGTAACACTCATTAAAGGAGTATGTAAAGCAGGTGCAACATTCCAAATGATTTGCCAACCAACAAAAACTGATAAAACAAATACAGTGAAATGAGACAAGAAAGAAGAAGGAGCGCCAATACCAATACCAACTAAGGCAGCTACCGCTAGAATTGCCCATAATAAACCGCTATTACTTTTAGTCTCTTTTTTACTTTCAGAAGAAACTATTTTAGCTTCGGATTTAACGGTAGTAGTAGGAGAAGGTTGGGCAATTTTTGGAGGAGGAAACATTACATCCCCTTGATAAGTAACTAATGCCCCTCTGATAACCTCATCTTCAAGATTGACAGTAAATTGATCATTACCACCCATATCTTTAAGTAAATGCCATAAATTAGTGCCATAAAGTTGACTAGATTGACTAGCCATGCGACTAGGTAAATCAGTTAAACCAACGATAGTTACCCCATTATACTTATAAACTTCATTAGGTTTAGTGACATCACAATTGCCCCCTTGCTCGGCTGCTAAATCAACGATAACCGAACCCGAACGCATCGTAAGCACCATTTCTTCAGTAATTAACTTAGGTGCAGGGCGCCCCGGAATTAACGCTGTAGTGATGATAATATCAACTTCTTGGGCTTGTTCAGCAAATAAGGCCATTTCAGCGTCAATAAATTCTTTGCTCATAGTTTTAGCGTAACCGCCTTCTCCTGAGCCATCTTCAGTAAATTCTAACTCTAAAAACTCACCGCCTAAACTTTCAATTTGCTCTTTTACCACTAAACGAGTATCAAAAGCACGGACGATCGCCCCTAAGCTTTTAGCAGTGCCAATGGCAGCCAAACCAGCTACCCCTGCACCAATAACTAAAACTTTGGCAGGAGGTACTTTCCCCGCTGCCGTAATTTGCCCTGTGAAAAATCGACCAAAATTATTAGCAGCCTCAATTACAGCCCGATAACCAGCGATATTTGCCATACTAGATAAAGCATCTAATTTCTGAGCTCGACTAATACGAGGCACCGCATCCATAGCGAATACGGTGGCTTTTTTAGCTGATAATTCTGTTAATAAATCGGGATTTTGAGCAGGATAAATGAAACTAATTAAAGTTTTTCCTTCACTTAATAAATTGATTTCTTCATTCTGAGGAGGACGAACTTTAAGAATAATATCTGCTTCATGCCATAATTGATCACGATCGTGAATAATTTGACACCCGATTGCTTCATAAAGGCGATCGCCAAAATTTGCTTTTTCCCCTGCACCAGATTGAATTAAAACCGTAAAACCCAATTTTTGTAACTTACTTGCCGTGTCAGGAGTAGCGGATACTCGACACTCATTAGGATAAATTTCCGTAGGAATTGCTATTTTGAGAGAAGTTATTTTAGTACGAACTTCTTTTTCTTGACTAAGAGTTGCTGTCATTATTACTCCTAAAATGGATAATGTAATTAAATTGATTATCTTTTAAATCTAAAAAAAAAAAGATTGCTAATTTACAAAGTTACAACAAATTTATTTTAATTTCACTATTAAATTATATTTTCAAGATTATTTAACTAAAATTAAACACTTTAAGAAGATTAGAAATAGAAAAAAACTATTTAATCTTTCTTACCTTTGCGCCTTTGCGAGACATAATCATCTTAATTGGCGATCGCCTTTAATTTTAATAAAAAAATAACTTGTAAAATTTTTTAAAATTAATGTAATACCTAATACCATAAATCTGGAATTAAATCGTAATGACCTGCTTGTAATAAGGGATACTCTCCATTTTCAATACGTTTAATAATAGTTGGTAAGGCTTGAATAAATTTAGAACTTCGATCTTTTGGGTGTAAAGTCCAACAATTTTGATCAGCTAAAACACCCCTATAATAATTAGTTTCTTCTAATTGTTTGGAAACCATAATTTCCCAAGAATCAAGTTTGCCCTTGCCAGTCAAATAATTAAGAGCAGTTTTTAAATTATTGGGTAAATTATCTAAAAAACCATTTTTATAACAACGCCAAATAATGGGCAAAGGTAATAATTGATCAAATCTTTTTTTGTTAATTAAATAAACTCTACTGCCAAAAAATTTAAACTTGAATACCCCATCTAAATCAAGCTGATAAGGATATTTTTGATATAAATTACCATCGGTTTGGGGAGGTCCTGTCAGGGGACGCATGGACATTAATTCAGGCTTATTATCCATTAATTTCATGGATTCTTTAATCCAACTAAAGTCTGGTTTTTGATACATCAACATATCGCTATCAAAATGAACCATATAATCGGAAATACAATCTTCAATAGTAAAAATCGAACCTAAAATAGGGTATCCTTTGTAATTATGACTAGGACGAATAAGACTACCAAAATGTTTTAAATAGACTTTATTTTGATAATTTGGATCATAATTAATATCAATAATTCGATCGATAATTCCTAACTCTAGTAATTGATTACAATTATCTCTTAACTGTGTCATTGTACCTACTCCGGGGCGCATCACTTTATCTCCTGTTAAAGGTGCTGTATCGATGGCCAAAACTTTTTCTTGAAAAGGAAAATTACTCATTTTGATGAGATGAGGAATGCTTTGCATCATAAAAGGAATATCAGTTATGGCAACCATAATCCACAGTGAACAAGTAGGTAGTATCATGTTGACTAGAAAATAAATTAATTTTTCAATTTTCTATTGCTTACGCTATATTGTCAATTATTAGGTAATGGGAAATAGGGTGTTGGGGTGTTTGGGTGTTGGGGTTGGGCAAGAGGTAATAGGGAATAGGGAATGGGTAATAGGTAATTAAATTGAAGCATTTAATTTTATCTCTCTTAAAACCTTCTTATCTAACCTAACACCTAATACCTAACACCTAATACCTTCTTATTTTATTTTGCCAAATCGGCGATCGCGCTGTTGATAATCAAGTAAAGCAAGATGAAATTGTTTACGGGAAAAATCTGGCCAAAGAGTTTGAGTAACATAGATTTCCGCATAAGCCATTTGCCACAATAAAAAATTACTGATACGCATTTCTCCACTGGTGCGAATTAATAAATCAGGGTGTGGGATACCTGTAGTATAAAGATGTTGTTCAAATAATTCTTCGTTGATGTCTTCTAAGTTAATAGTGCCATTTTGGATCGATTTAGCGATCGCCAAACAAGCGTTAATAATTTCTTGTCGGCCGCCATAATTAGTAGCAACAGTAAATTGAATACCTTGATTATGTTTAGTTTCTTCCATAGAATTATAAATTTCAGATTGCAAAGAAGAAGGTAAAGCATCTAAATTGCCAACAAAACGAATACGAACATTTTTAGCCATTAATTCAGCTAATTCTTTTTTCAAAACTCTCTCAAATAAAGTCATTAAAAATTCAACTTCCGTAATAGGGCGCCCCCAATTTTCAGTAGAAAAAGCATAAGCCGTTAAAGCCACAACTCCCCAATCATCACAACAGCGTAATAAATCTTTAAGGGCATCAACACCTTTTTGATGCCCCATAATTCGGGGTAAACCTCTTTTTTTTGCCCAACGTCCATTACCATCCATAATTACAGCTACATGACTAGGGAGACGATTTTTATCTAAATCGGAAGGTAACTCTAATAAACTCTGCTTAAGACTCATCTGAATTATTAATTACTAATCATTAATCATTAATTATTATCAATCATTACTTGAAAAAAAACATAAAATAGGACTATTTTTTAGAAGATTTAGAAGATTTTTTTTGCCGAAATCTAGTTAAAAAATTAATATCGTTCAATCCTACTAAAGAACGACTAATTCGAGTAACACTATTATTTTTATCACCTTCAGTGCGAGAAGATAATTTTTCTTCTAATAATTCTCTCAATTTTGTGCTAGTTAAAGGGCGATTAAGAAGTCCTTTTTCAGCTAAAGAAATCGAACCTGTTTCTTCAGAAACGACTATACATAAACAGTTATCAATTCTTTCTGTAATGCCCATAGCTGCCCTATGTCTAGTGCCTAATTGTCGAGAAGCAGTCTTTTCTGATAAGGGCAAAATGACCCCAGCCGCTACAATTTCCGAACCTCTAATAAAAATAGAGCCATCATGGAGTAAAGTTTTAGTTTGGAAAATTGTTTGTAATAATTCTTTAGATACTTGGGCATTTAAAGTTACCCCTGCATTTACAAAAACTCTTTCTTCAATAGTATTGATAGTCTCCATGACAATTAAAGCACCTGTACGATTTTGAGACAAATCTTTAACCGCATCAACAATTTCATCAATCACATTTTCTTGTCGGGGAATGGTGTCTTGAGTTTGGAATAATTGCTTAAAATTACCTCGCCCTAATTGTTCTAAAAAACGACGAAAGTCTGATTGAAAAACTAAGGCCATGGATAAAATAAAAATTAAAACCATTTTTTCCAAAAAGAAACTTAAGAGAAATAATTGTAATTTTTCAGTAAAAAATACCATTAAAATTAGCAAAAATAATCCTCTTACCATCCATAAAGTACGTCTTTCTCCAATAATTAAAAACATCAAGTAAAGTAAGACACAGACTAAGATAAAATCCAGACTGTGCCATAACAACATACCGATATTATGGGGAAACCAAGCCAACCAAGGCATTTCAATCTAATCCATTTTTTTCTTACGTTTTTAACTATAAACGATTAATTAAGAATTGAGTGTTTATTTAACTAGTTTTTGTGGTAATAAATCTTGTTTAATTAAATCTTCTAAATTTTCTCGCCGAATCATTAAGTTTGCATTACCATTATTGACTAAAACCGCAGCTGGACGACATAAACGATTATAGTTAGATGCCATACTATAGTTATACGCACCGCTGGCTAATACTACTAAAATATCCCCCGCTTTTGTTTCTGGTAAAAGAATGTCTTTGATTAAAATATCCCCTGACTCGCAATGTTTTCCTGCCACTGTAACTTTTTGAGTAGCTTCTGCTTTCATTTTATTAGCTATTACTGCTTGATATAAGGATTGATAGGTGATAGGACGAGGATTGTCTGACATTCCCCCATCTACGGTAATATAAGTCCTTATATTGGGAATTATTTTACTCGACCCTGTAGTATAAGCAGTTACACAAGATGTACCTATTAAAGAACGCCCTGGTTCAACTATTAATTTGGGTAAGGCTAAACCTCTTTTTTTACAAGCCTCTTCAACGGCGATCGCCACATTTTTAATCCAAGTTTCAATACTAGGGGGATCATCTTGAGTGGTATAACGAATACCTAATCCGCCGCCGACATTTAACTGTTGAACGGGAAGACCATAAGCAGCAGCTTTGAGATACCAATCTACTAAAACTCCTGCTAAGTCTTGATGGGGTTTAGTTTCAAAAATTTGTGAACCTATATGAGCATGGATGCCGATACAATTAAGAAAATTTTGCTCTTTTACAAAAGTATAAACCCCTTCGATTTGTTGAGGATCAAAACCGAATTTGCTATCTAAACTGCCCGTGCGAATATAGTCATGGGTATGGCATTCGATGCCCGGAGTTAAACGTAACATAATTTTGACTGCTTGAGATTTTTCAGCAGAGATTTGAGCTAAATTTTCTAACTCTAACCAATTATCGACAATAATTGTGCAATTATTGGCGATCGCCAAATTCAATTCATCAATAGATTTATTATTGCCGTGAAAATAAATTTTAGCTTGAAAATCTTGAGAATTGAAACCGGAATTTTCTAAAGAAGTAATAGTTGTATATAATTCTCCTGCCGAAACCACATCAAAACCAATATTTTCACTAGCAATAATGCTAACGATCGCCAGACAACTCCAAGCCTTAGAAGCATAAATTACTTGAGACTCACCGCTATAATATTTAGTCAAAAAATCTCGATATTGTGAACAAGTAGTACGCAAAGTTTGCTCATCTACTACATACAAAGGTGAACCAAATTGTTTGACTAAGTCGGTAATATCGCACCCACCGATTTCTAAACATTCATTATCATTAATTTTAGCTGTAAGAGGAAATAATTTTTGATTAGGAGCTAAACTGGGATCACAATCAAAGGATAATAAATCTGTAGCCATTGAATAGGCTTTATTTTCTTCTGTAATTAACATCGATAAAAATTTTTTATTTAATTAAACTGTCTCATTCAATCTTAATACCTATAAGAGATAATTTTCTCAAAAAAAAAGTTGATTAAGACATTATTTTTATTTATATTCCCCTTAGCAAGGCAGGGCTGTTTCATTCTAAAGAAAAAGCGATAATTATAGGGAGAATGGGGG
>CAZWLZ010000127.1:0-9596 GCA_964634505.1 uncultured bacterium
ATTCCCCATTCCCTATTTCTGATGGCGATCGAAAAAAAAAAGAGGTGGGTTTTTACTCACCTCTTTTTTTGTTACCTAAATATAATTTAGTGAATACCGATAGCCGTAACAAAAGGAGCTAAAGCTGGGGTTTGACAAAGGAAAAAAGCAAAAAATGCTCCTCCCGAAGCACCAAGCAAAAAGCCTCCTGCAAACTCGCTCCAACCTTCTTTAGTCGCTAAATCTAAAGGAACATTAGGAGTAGTTAAAGTTTCAGTAGGTTTACTAACACCAACCGAACCATAAATAGATAAACAAATAGTTAAAATTGAAACTAAACCAATAGTTGCCAATAAACCAGCTGTGGGTCCATATTCAGTAAAACGAAGAGGTCCTAATAAAGTAAAAGGTCCATATAATAAATAACCATGAGCCATACCTATCTCTAAACCACGACGATTAGCAGATAAGCCTTGACGATAAGCCGGTAAAGCATTAATAAATGCTTTGGTAAAAGCTGAACTATTAACAGGAGTAGCTAAATTTCCTACTTGAGGATCTCCACCAGATTGAATTACTTGCATAGTCATTTTGATTAAATACGCTCCTAAAATTGATACGATCTTTCTTTTAGTAACTTACTTTATGTTGTCTTCATAATAATTTTTTGTTAAAAATCTTCATATTTGATCCATTAGTGTAACCTTAGTTGTAATATCCTTTTTGTTAATGTTTTTATTTTTAATAAGGAAAATTAAATATGACTGGAGATTTTGCAGCTTCTTTTTTACCATCTATCTTAGTTCCAGCTGTGGGCTTACTTATGCCTGCAATCGTTATGGGGCTTTTATTTCTTCAAATTCAAAGTGAGGCTTAATTTAGCCTATTTTTCATTTTAATTCTTTAACTGGCTGTTTCATTTTTTGATGACAGTCAGTTTTTGGTGATAGTAATTTTTACTTTTATTTACAAAAACACTTGATTTTATAACTGATTGAAAAATTAATATAAAATATAAATTACTCAAATAGTTATCAAAAATAATTGTTATGGAAAACATTCTAGTCATTGAAGATGAAAAAGACATAAGAGAAAATATTATCCAAATTTTACAATTAAATAACTACAAAACTATATTTGCAGAAAATGGAGAAACAGGTTTAATTTTAACTTTAGAAAGTTTGCCTGACTTAATTATTTGCGATATTATGATGCCTTGCATTAATGGTTATGAGTTTCTTTCACATTTAAGAAATAATGAAAAAATATTTAATATTCCCTGTATTTTACTTACGGGAATAAATACAAACACCGCTATGCGTAAAGGTATGGTATTGGGGGCTGATGATTATTTAACCAAGCCTTTTAATCCACTAGATTTAGTGGAATCAGTTAAATCAAAATTAGAAAAACAGAAAAATATTAATAAAAAATATCAAGCCTTGATTGAAAAAAATAACCAATATATAGAAAATATCAAAAAAGAATTAAGAGAAAAACAAAAAGAATTGCACAATAGTAGAAATATTGTCACTGTTAAAGAACAAATTATTGACAGATTACTTCATAAATTAAATGATCCCATCAATAAAATCAATCTGGCTATTAATAATTTGGCGATCGCCGAAATAACTCAAGAAGAAAGAAATAAATATCTTAAAATTTTAAGAGAGGAATATTCTCAAGAAATAAGTTTATTAAATGGGGTAAAACATTTACAAGATATTTTAACTCCCGAAAATATTTTAATTCTTCAACAATACAATTTTCTAAATAGTAACGAAATGTAGGTGTAATTAATTAATTACTGCTAAGGAAAAATTAAGGTTTCTAACGGGTTTTAATTCATCACATTTTGAATAAAAAAAGCAAATATCAAAACAAAAAACATTAATTATTTAATGAAGGGAAAATACATTGTATTAATAATAGATGATAATCCAGATAATTTTGATGTTATTGAAGGATTTTTATATGAATATCATTATCAATTATTTTATCTCCCTAGTGGCGAAGATATTATTGATCAATTAAATATCATTAATCCCGATATTATTCTTCTTGATGTGATGATGCCTAAAATCAATGGTATAGAGGTATGTAGAGAAATCAAAAATAATCCTCAATGGAGATCGATTCCCATTATCATGGTGACAGCTTTAACCGAGAAAAAAGATTTAGCTTTATGTTTGGAAATGGGGGCGAATGATTTTATCAGTAAACCCTTTAGCAGTATAGAATTAAGGGCTAGAATGAAATCTCTATTACGCATGAAAGATCAATTTGATTCTTTACAAGACTTATTAAAATTAAAAGAAGAAATGACGAATATTCTAGTCCATGATTTGCGTAATCCTCTGACTAATATTCTTATTTGTGCGGGAATGTTAAAAATGCCTCAGTTATCCCCTGAAAAGTTTTTAGAAAAAATAGAACAAATTATTTATTCAGGCAATATTTTAAATGATCAAATTAATAATCTTTTACAAATGGCCAAAATACAATCGGGAAAATTGTTATTATCTTACGAACTTGTTAATTTAAACTATTTTTTAAAGTCAAAAGTAGATTCTTTTAAGAATATTGCTAATTTTCAAAATATTGATTTAATAATTGATTTACCTGAGGGAGTTGCTAAATCGTTTAATATTGATACTCAAATAATTGGTCGAGTTTTAGATAATTTATTGTCTAATGCCCTTAAGTTTTCCCCCCCTAATAGTCAGATAATTTGTAAACTTGAATATGTTAATTTTAATTGTATTGAAATTAAGGTAATCGATTTTGGGAAAACTATCCCTCAAGACGAAAGAGAATTAATTTTTGAAAAATATGAAATAGGTTCTAATATTAAAGGTGTTAATCAAATTGGTTTAGGTTTATTTTTTTGTAAAATGGCGATCAATGCACATAATGGCCAAATAAAAGTTAAACCTAATCAAGATCGAGGTAATATTTTTACGATCACTCTTCACGATTTAAAGTCTTGATTTTCTTTATTTATTTTGATTACCTATAACTTTTGATTTTATGAACAAGGCGATCGCCAAATTACAAATTAAGTTACCTTAAAATAATAAAATAATAAAATTATCAATTATTATATTAATTAAATGGCAAAAGACAATTTTAAAAGTATCTATTTAGAAGAAGAAAAAGAAAAAAAATTTATTCTTAAAGTCAAAAAACTCACCATGGTTAGATTAGGGCTTTTTAATTTGGGTTTAGGTTTAATGGCAGTTTTGACTTTAGCCGTCTTAAATAGAATCATGATTTCAGAATTAGGCATTCCCGCTACCATTGCCGCTACCACTCTAGCTTTATCTCAATTAGTTGCTCCTTGTAGGGTATGGTTTGGACAAATGTCTGATGCCAAACCTTTATTTGGTTTACATCGTACTAATTATGTTCGTTTGGGCATTATTACTGCTGGATTAGCTATATTTTCTGCCGTCCAAATTGTTTGGATTTTAGGTAATTTAGTCTCTCAATCTAATGGTTGGCAATGGAATTTACTAACTATTATCTGGAGTATTGCTTTAGGTATAAGCTTTATTGTCTATGGTTTAGCTTTGGGTTTAAGTTCAACCCCTTTTACTGCTTTATTAGTCGATATTTCAGATGAGGATAATCGCTCTAAAATTGTGGCGACTGTTTGGTCTATGTTAATGGTAGGCATTGTTATTGGTGGCATTACAGGCAAAGTTGTTTTAGATAAATTGGAAAATCCTAATAATGCTGATTTGCCTATTCCTCTTGATGTCTTACAAACGCCTATTAATTCCCTCTTTATCATTGTTCCTATTATCGTTATAAGCCTTGCTTTGATTGCTACTTGGAAAGTTGAACAAAAATATTCTCGTTATGGTTTACGCTCTTCTATAGTCGATAAAGAGGATAATATTACTCTTGGTAATGCCCTTAAAATTTTAACGGCATCTCGACAAACAGGAATTTTTTTCTCTTTTTTAGTTATGATTAGTCTTAGTTTATTTATGCAGGAAGCGGTTTTAGAGCCTTATGGCGGCGAAGTTTTTAAGATGCCTATAGGGGAAACCACTTTACTTAATTCTTATTGGGGAATGGGCATTTTATTGGGTTATAGCACTACCGGATTTTTAGTGATTCCTCGTTTAGGGCAAAATCTGACTACTAAAATCGGTTGTATTTTGGTGGCTATTTCTTTTAGTTTAATCATTTTAGCTGGTTTTACTCAACAAGCTCTTATTTTAAAATTCGTAATGGTATTATTTGGTGTAAGTGCTGGTATTACAACTATCGGTTCGATTAGTTTGATGTTAGATTTAACTATCGCTGAAACGGCGGGTACTTTTATTGGGGCTTGGGGATTAGCACAAGCTATGTCTAGGGGTTTTGCTATTGCTTTGGGCGGTTGGATTTTAGATATTGGTAAAAATCTTTTTAATAATGTTTGGTTAGCTTATAGTTTCGTTTTTTTTATGGAAATTTTATGTATCTTGATGGCGATTGCCTTATTAAGTAGAGTTAATGTTACTGAATTTAAACAAAATACTAAAAAAATAACCACGATGGTTATGCAAGGAGATTTAGATTAAATTATTAATTTGATTGTGCTTGATTTATTAACTGTTGTCCTTGAATTGTATTAATAAAGCCTAAAAATGCTTGTATTTCTAAAGGAAGAGGCTGTCTATTTTGATAAACATAATATAATGATCTTTGAAAGGGATAAGTAGGTGCTTCAGGCGTTAAACCATCAATTGCTAAATATCTTACAGTTTTTTGATTAATTACTTGGGCAGTGGTAGCATAACTAATGCCATCATTTCCTAAAATCCTTAATATTCCCGTAGTTTCATCTCTTGGCATGGTAATAAAATTAGCCCCAATGCCAAAATTTTGATTTCTCAATACCAATTCTCTAAAGGTTGCATTAGTGCCACTCTGATAGGGGCGATTTATTACTCTAATAGGCATATTCTCGCCCCCTAATTGACTCCAATTAGTGATTTGCCCTGTGAAGATACCTATTATTTGTTGTTGGGTAAGACTACGGGTATAAGGGTTATTTTTTCCTACTACTACGGCGATGGTATCTTTCGCAACGGGAATAGGTATTAAAGCAGCTTGTTGTTTTTCGCTTTGATTTAAAGTACGAGATACTGCTGCTAAAGTAATACTACCATCTGATACTGATCTAATCCCATTATCTGAACCTCTAGCATTAATGTTAACGATTGCACCGGGAAATTGACTTTCAAAACCATTTTTTAATAATTTATTAATTTTTACCATACTTGTTGAACCATCTATATTGACAGTTGTACCCACTGGTAAGGATGGAGGCATCACAAAGCTATTAATTTGTGGCACTGAAGGAGGAGGGGTAACTGGTGTATTAACAGGGGTATTAACTGGTTGATTACTGGGGGGTATATTAGTTGATACAGTGGTGAATATTTCTTGTTTAAAAACATAATAACCACCCCCTAAAATCGAAGCTGTCATCGATAACGTTACTAATAAAATCAGAGTATCATTTTTTTCTGTCATAAATGTTCAGATATTGGTTGATAATTTTTATTTATCTTTATCTTTTGATTATCAATCATTATTTTAATAATTGAATTTACCTTTATAATCCAGCAAATAAATTTAAACCATCTATATAACCCAAAATTTTGTCACTCGCTCTTTCTGGATGAGGCATCATTCCTAAAATATTTCCTTTTTTATTACTAATTCCAGCTATATTTTGACATGAACCATTAGGATTATTTTGTTCGTTTGTTTCTCCTGTTATGCTACAGTAACGAAAAATTATTTGTTGATTATCTTCTAATTGTTTAATTGTGTCTTCTTCTGCATAATAACGCCCTTCACCATGGGCGATGGGTAAACATAGTATTTGTTGAGATTGATAATTTTTTGTCCAAGCTAGATTATTATTTTCTACTTTTACCGTTTGGCGATCGCAAATAAAATGTAAATCTCTATTTCTGGTTAACACTCCGGGTAATAATCCAACCTCCGTTAAAATTTGAAAACCATTACAAATACCTAAGACTAATTTACCTTTTTCGGCGTGTTTAACAATACTAGCCATGACAGGAGAAAAACGGGCGATCGCCCCACAACGTAAATAATCACCATAACTAAAACCGCCCGGTATTACGATCACATCAAGATCATCAATATCCGTCTCTTGATGCCAAATCATGCGAGTTGACTTATTTAAAATCCCTTCTGTAACCATTGCTACATCCCGATCGCAATTTGAACCCGGGAAAACTACTATACCAAACTTTGTCATTTAATCCTCCAATAAAGTTAACTCAAAACAATAATTTTCAATCACCGTATTAGCTAAGAGACGATCGCACATTTGATTTAATTGTTCTTTCGCCGTATCTTCATCAGAAGCATTTAAAACTAATTCAATATATTTACCGATACGCACTTTTTCTACTCCTGCATAACCTAATTGCTGTAATCCTGACTGTACAGCAGTTCCAGCTGTATCTAATACCGAGTTTCTGAGAGTAACGTAAATGCGAGAATGATATTTTTGGGTCATAATTTCAGTAGTTATGAGTGACATTTTTCTTTTATTGTCAATTATCAATTGTTAATTGTCAATTTTTTGCCAGATTCAGGTTGAATAACTTCAATATTTAATTGATTATTTAACAATAAATTTTTAAAATCTTCGATCGTGCCTTCCTCCTTTAAAATATTGAGTAAAAAACCACTATAATCAATATCACCACCGGCGGCAGTAGGTAAAATAAATTTAGGATTCAATAATTTACAAACATCTAAAGCTGTTTTTTGTCCTTGAATTACCGCACCTAAAAAGGGTATTTTCAATGTAGTTAAGGGCGTAATAATTATATCAATGGGTTTTTCTTCTTTTAAACTAGGAGAGTGAAAACCATGAGGTTCATAATATAATCTTTGTTGATTACTTAAATCTGTAAAAATATAACCATTTTCGATTAAAGTAGGTCCTAATGGTGAACCTTTAACAGCTTTAATTTCAACTTGATTATCTAAAATAAAAATTTCTTCATGATTAAGAGAAGTTATCTTTTTATAACCCAATTTTTCACAAACTTGACTAGCTGAAGGGGAAGCAACCACAGGAATATTACGATCTAATATTGCTAAAGTAGGGGGATGAGAATGATCTTCAATGCCTTGAGATAATAAAATTAAGTCAATATCATCAGGAATTGGTTGTTGATTTCTTTTTTTCCCTTCAAATAACCAATCCCAATTATTAAAAGTTAATGAACCTACTAACCAAGGATCAAGTAAAATCTTTTTATCGTTTATCTCTATTAACCACGAATTACTATCTAACCAAGTTAATTGCATAACTTTTTTTATTTAAAATTGAGTAATTAAGAACTAATCTCTATTCTAAAGTATTATTTTGAATCTGAATATTATTTAACATTCAAAACTAATTTTGCTCAAATTTATAATATCTTGATTTTGGCGATCGCCATTCAAATTAAACGGCTATAATTGATTAAATTAGCAACTATAATTAAGTTTTCTACTTCTTGATTCATAATAAAATACTATCTTTTTTGATATTTTTGATTAGGGGTTTATCCTCTTCTTTAAACTTTGTTTCTGACAAATAAAAACAATTAATTAAAGCATTATATTCTAAACATAATTCGCTAATTAAATAGCTATTGTTTATAATTTCTTCAACAGGGTTGACTTCGCCTTTTAAAACCACTAATATGTCAATGTCTGAATCTGGTTGTGCATCTCCTCTAGCTCGTGAACCAAATAATATTAATTTACTAAATCTTTCTTGATAAATTTGCTCAAATTCTTGCTTTAATTTCTCGGCAATAGCTGTTATTTCTTCTTTATCTGTAGTTAGCATTTTTTTTATACTTTCAAATCCTCTCCGAGAAAATCAATTAATTTTAACTTTTTCATTTTACGATACTACTAATACCCATTAATAACTTTCACGAATTCTTCATTATTCCTAATTTCATCAAAATCACTGTCAGTTTTTGCTCATTCTAAATATTTAGAATCAAGTTTAATGGCTTGACGTAAATTGGCGATCGCCAAGGTCATATTTTCTGGTAAAGATTAATAAACTTGATTATGACTACCTATATCAATAAAAACTATTTCCTCTTTATTTTCAAAGTAAAAAATAACTCTAACGTCATATTCTATACTAAAACTCCACAAGTTTTTTAAATTTCCTGATAACTTATGAGTTTTTAAACTTTGATGAAAGGGATTAGTTATAAATATTTCTACATCAATTGTCGTTAATTATCCCTATTTACTTAACTTGTCTTAGTTTCTCCTTTCATGTAAGCTATTGATTGAAGCCAAATTAGTGTTTTGTTTTGGTGTTGATCTAACAGACAAATGGCATTATGATCTTGCCACAAAATTTGACCTTTTAATATATTATTGGTCATTAAACCGATTTCAACTTGTTCTTTATTTTTGATATAAGATTGAATCAGTCTTATACTGGGAAGGCCGGGTTCAAATATAGACATATTTTAATAATTATCCTTAGCTATATATTATGAGTTTAAATTTTACTAAATATCACGGATTAGGTAATGATTTTATTTTGATCGATAATCGTCATCAATCTCAACCAATTATCACTCCCGAACAAGCTATTAAAATGTGCGATCGCCATTTTGGCATAGGTGCGGATGGAGTAATTTTTGCTTTACCTAGTCAAGAAAATAGCCTTTATACCATGAGAATTTTTAACAGTGATGGTTCAGAACCAGAAATGTGTGGTAATGGCATTCGTTGTCTAGCTAAGTTTATCACAGAATTAGAAGGGCAAGAAAAAAAAGGTCAAATTTATCCTATTCATACTTTAGCAGGAATAATTACTACTAAAATTGAGGAAAATGGTCAAGTTAAAGTGGATATGGGTAAACCTGAACTTCAGGCACAAAATATCCCCACTACGTTGGCATCGGCAGGAGAAAAAGTAATCAATTTACCTTTAACTGTATTGAACCAAGAATGGTTAGTTACTTGTGTCAGTATGGGCAATCCTCACTGTATAACCTTTGTTAAGGATGTAGCGGCCATCGATTTAGAAAATATCGGCTCAAAGTTTGAACATCATCCCGCATTCCCTAAAAAAATAAATATGGAATTTGTAGAAGTCGTAAATCCTAATTACCTTAAAATGAGAGTGTGGGAAAGAGGGGCTGGAATTACCCTTGCTTGTGGCACTGGTGCTTGTGCTAGTTTGGTGGCCACTGTTTTAAATGGTCTTGGCGATCGCCAAGCTACTGTTGAATTACCGGGCGGTTGTTTACAAATAGAATGGTCAGAAATTGGCGATCGGCTCTACATGACAGGAGAAGCTACCAAAGTATTTACAGGAGAATTAACTTAAAATATTTGGTTAATCAGAAAAATAAACATAATTAACACTAAACAAATTTTTCAAAATTGTTACATAAATTCCTCTTAAACTATTGACTTATTGGTTAAATTAGTTTATAATAGTAAAGGTGTTATTTAAGCGGACGTGGCGGAATTGGTAGACGCGCTAGATTTAGGTTCTAGTGTCTTTGATGTGAGAGTTCGAGTCTCTCCGTCCG
>CAZWLZ010000128.1:0-9545 GCA_964634505.1 uncultured bacterium
TCTCTCCACCCCCATGAAAAAACATAAGTCTATTTAATATTGAGAATGAGGATTATTTTTCTACTTCGATTAAAAGACTTATATTGATGAAAATAAAATATAAACTTTAACTATTGCACAAAGGCATTAAAAACAAAATTTTTGCCCGAAAAAATTACCCCTTAAAAAAGGAAAGGGGTTAAGAGAATTGAAAATTAGGATAAAGTTTGATTTTGATTAAAAAAACGTTTAATTTTATCAATCCAAGAAACAATATCTTGATAAGAAACTTTTAATAAAGATAAAATCCCTACAATAATTAAAATACCGCCAAAGAAAAAATTATCATCATACAAATATAAACCCACAATGACGATAAAATAAGGTGATAAAATACCGCTGATTTTCTCTACTAATTTAACTGTTTCGGGTTGTTCATTAATTTCTGCTAAATTTATATTAAGTGGTTCTTCATCTTGATTAAAATTAGTATTTTGGGGAATAAAATCTTCTACTTGAAGTGGATTATTTTTTTTTATTTCTGAACTAGATTTACTAAACATAGGTAATACTTAATAATTGAATTATTGCGTTTATATTTACAGAATTTTGACACACACTTATTATAATCTTTTATTTAAAATTAGCTTAAAAAATTGTAGGCCAAGCAGTAAATCATTATTAATTCACTATCTCACATTTAGGGATGTTCCTATTCTCTGACAAGTACCTTCTGATTGTCTGATAATCAGACTTTAATTCACAAATGCTTACAGATTCAACAAAAGTGATAATCTGAATCTAAGGCTTAATCATTTAACCACTTGTTATAGCTCAATTCTTGCCATACTAACAAACATAATCATATGAAAATTCTATTAGTAGATGATGAGATTGAATTAACTCAATCTTTGCAAAAAATTTTAAGCCTTGAAGGTTATCAAGTTGATATTAGTCATGATGGGGATAACGCTTTGAAAAATATCGCCGAAAATGATTATAACTTATTAATTTTAGATTGGATGTTACCTTATCAAAATGGTTTAGAAATTTGTCAACAATTACGTCAAAAAAACATTACTACTCCTGTGTTGTTTTTAACGGCCAAAGATACCATTAATGACCGAGTTTTAGGCTTAGATGTGGGAGCTGATGATTATTTAGTAAAACCTTTTGAATTAAGAGAATTATTGGCTAGAATAAGAGCTTTATTACGTCGGCCTGTAAATTTAGACCATATAGTGCCACAAAATACAACCCCTCAATTATTAAGATTTGAAGATTTAGATTTAGATTTAGAAAATCAAATTGCTTATCGACAAAAAAGAATGATTAAACTTTCAGAAAAAGAAATCAAATTACTTAAATATTTTATGACAAATCCCCAAAAATTACTTACTCAAGAAGATATTTATCAACATTTATGGGAAAACGAACAACAACCAAGTAGTAATGTGGTTGCTGCTTTTATCCGTTTATTACGCCGTAAAATTGAAATCACAGAAGAAACTACTTTAATTCATACTATTTACGGTAAAGGTTATTGGTTTGGAATAGTTAATAATTAGCAATTGATAAAAGTAAAACAGGTTTTGAGGCTGTATTTTCTTAATAATTTACGCAGATAATAGGTTTTAGATGTTAGAGGAATTAAGGGTTAGATTTTAAGAAGGTATTTCGAAGTTATTAAATAACTTTAACACTTTTTAAAAACGAAAATTTAAGGAAAAAAACCATTAAATTTTAAAAACTTCTATTTTAATGTAACTATCTATTCTCCATTACCTATTACCCATTAACTATTCTTATTCATTCCTTTTGCACAACATTAGTTATCTAATCAAGATAACCCATTAATATGGAGGTATCATCCATTTGATTAGATGCTACAGGCCGATTTCCCATCGTAAAAGCAGATTCACTAATTTGTAAATGACTAGCGGTAATAGGGCGTTTACCTGATACAGTTAAACTACCTTTTATCTCCAAATTACTTTTCATTACAGGCCTAACACTACTCATTGAACCATAAGTGCTAGCAACTTCCAAGTGTCTAGCTTCCACAGGACGATTATTGGGCAATAAGGCTGATTTGGTGGCTAATTTGATTGCACCTTGGTGTCTTTCTTCAGAATTATGTTCGGTATTTTCCATATTGATAGTTTTTCTCCTTATTTTTTTCTAAAATAGTGCTACTTTAATATTTATTAGTAGATTTATGAGCATTAATGCTATTTTAATCGATATGGTAAATTTTATAAACTTATCCTTAATCAGTTTTAATTGTGTGATTAATAATTTAGTTGTATGAATAGAAAATTAAATAGTTCAACTCCACTGAAACTGCCCTAAAATTATAGGTTACTCAAGTGATAAATTGGGATTGAGTATAAATTAAAGAAGAGTAAATAAAATGACAAATTTTTCCCCTAAAAATTCGAGCAACTTATTAAAACAAATAATTTTTTATACTTTTCTAATTATCTTTACCCTCTTGATTATCAAACAATTTTTAATCAATAAAAGTTTCTCTGATTATGTTTTTCAAGAATGGATGGTTAATTATAGTCAAGGTTTTATTAGAAGAGGCTTAACAGGTAATTTTTTGTTATTTTTACCAGAAACATATCTAATTTGGTTTTCCTACCTTACCTTTATCTTATTTTCTAGTATCTACTTATGGAAAGTTAAACAATCATTAAAAATACTCAATTGGGAAAGTTTAATGGTAGTTTTATTTTTACCTTCTTTAATTTTATTTCCTATTAAAAACCCTGATGTAATAGGGAAAAAAGAATTTTACTTTTTTTTTGGATTAATTATTAATCTTTTTTTTGTTAGTCAAACTTTCAAAATTGCCAATAAAAATCAAGATTTAAAAAATTCTCTAATCATTAATGATAATTTAACTTTTGCGATCAAAAAATATTGTTATAGTTTATTTATTTGGTATAACTTATTATCAATTCCTACTACTTTAACCCATGAAGCAATTATTTTTCTTAATTTACCCTTAAATATTATAATCACAGCAACTTTAATTAGTTTCGTTTTACCTTTTAAACAAGTTTTGTGGCGAACTTTAATTATTTATTTACCTACTATTCTCCTAGCAATTATTTGTATTGTTATTCAAGGAGATGAAAATCTAGCACAGGGTATTTGTGAATCTTGGCAAGAATATAGTCAAATTAAACCTAAATTAGCTATGGATTGCGGTCATTTAACAGGGGTTTTAATTTATTACAATGCTTCTATTAAAGATGTTTTAATAGAAAATTGGGAAACAAATATTATTAAGGATAACTATACAACTTTATTAAACTGGTTAATTGTTTTTAGTTTAAGTGGAATTATTTTGATTAAAAATTCAGCAAAAATCTTAACAAAATTATTATCTTCATCATCTTCTTTTCAAATAACAAATGCTGAGGATAATTATTCTAATTCCTTTCCCATAATTAATATTATCCTCAGTTTTTCTTTTAAATATTTATTGTTACCTTTTATCGCTTCTTTGATTCTCTATGTAATTGCTTTCGATTGGGGAAGATGGTTTTTTATCATTTCTATTAGCTATATTCTTTGTCTGTTAACTCCTAGTTTGATTCAACTAGAAATAATGGCTTTTTATCAAAATAAAACGAGCTTACCTTTTCTTTATTTCTTTTCTCAAATTTATGCTAAATCAGTTTATTATTTCAAAAAAAAATCTTACATGCCACATTTTAACTCTATATACTTGTTAATCTTGTTTTATACATTATTTTGCATTAGAATTCCTAATTATGGCATAAGGAATAAAGATTTATATTTTAATTTGTTATACAGTTTACTCGATGCTTTAGTAAAAATAAAAAGTAGTTTAGTCAATATACTATGAAGATTTTAATTAGATTTAATTCTAAGACGATCGCTTTATCTTCAAACCTGCCTTCTTTAAGAAAATAACTTTTTATTAAAGGCAAGTTAGCAAGAACTATTTAACAGCTTCTAAAATGCGAGAATAATAAAAGCTAGTGCTAGTCATCCCATTTCTTTTAATTTGAAAACCGTTATCTGCTAAAATTTTAACGATGTCTTTTTCCTTATGTTGATAAGCACGAGTAGCTTTACTCGGACCTGGGAAAAATTCACCTACTTTTTTTAAGAAAGTTAAAAAACAAGTTTTGGGGGCAAAGCTGAGAATCAAACGAGATTTGGCTAAACTTGCTAAATGAGCAATCATTTGAGCAGCATCTTCGGTAGGATAATGAATTAAAACATCCAAACAGATAACTGTATCATATTCCCCTGATAAGGCGGCTAAATCTTCAACGGTAAAATTAATATTATTACTATTTCCCAATATCTCGTTTGCCTTTTCCTTAGCCTCTGTTACCATTTTTTCAGAAATATCACTAGCAAACATTTTTGCCCCTGCTTTAGCTAAAGGAATGCTTAAGCTACCGACTCCGCAACCAGCATCACAAATCGATAAATCTGTTAAATTGTTATCTTCTGTTAACCAACTAATTACTGTGTCAACGGTTTGTTGATGTCCTTTACGAATATCTAATTGAACTTTATTAACGTCTTCAGTATTGCCATAAATTTTACGCCATCTTTCAAATCCGATAGCATTAAAATATTCTTTAACAATCGCTTTATCATCAATTTTATTATTAACTGTATTGGGCATAAAAATTTTATGTATTAATCAACATAAGAATTATAGTAGAATTGTTACAAAATTTATAGAAAAATTAATCACAAAAGAATTTATTTAACTGATTTTACCTAAAATTAATAAATAGAAATAAGTAGTAAGTAGTAGTTAATTAGATTGAAACAGAGGCTTTTTAAATTTAACCTAATACCTAATACCTAATATCTAATACCTTCTTGTTTTGGTATTCTGAGAAAAAATGTGATTATATCTTAATATTATGAAACTAAATGCAATATATTGTTACACTTGGTAAAGAATATAAAAATTATTAGTAAATATAAAATATAAAAATTATGGTTCGTATTGGAGTATTATTATTAAATTTAGGTGGACCTGAAAAGCCTGAAGATGTTCGTCCCTTCTTATATAACCTCTTTTCAGACCCTGAAATTATTCGTCTTCCATTTGTTTGGATGCAAAAACCATTAGCTTGGCTAATTTCTAATTTACGGGCAAAAAAATCCCAAAATAATTATTTAGAAATTGGCGGTGGTTCGCCTTTACGTCAAATTACCGAAGCCCAAGCAGAGGCTTTACGTAACAAATTAACGGAAAATGGGGAAGATTTTAAAGTTTATATTGGAATGCGTTATTGGCATCCTTTCACCGAAGAGGCGATCGCCGAAATAACTAAAGATAAAATAGAAAAATTAGTAGTTTTGCCCTTATATCCTCAATTTTCCATAAGTACCAGTGGGTCAAGTTTTAGGGTATTAGAAGAAATGTGGCAAAGCAATGCCCAATTAAAAAATATCGAATACACCTTAATTCCTTCTTGGTATGATCATCAAGGTTATTTACAAGCAATGGCGGATTTAATCGCCCAAGAATTAGAACAATTTGAAAATAAAGATAATGTAACCATTTTCTTTAGCGCTCATGGCGTACCTGTTAGTTATGTACAAGAAGCAGGCGACCCCTATCAAAATCATATCGAACAATGTACTAAATTGATCATGGAAACCTTAAATCGTCCTAATCCTTATCAATTAGCTTATCAAAGTAAAGTAGGTCCTGTGGAATGGTTGCAACCCTATACTGAAGATGCCTTAGCAGAATTAGGGGAAAAGGGTATTAAAGATTTATTAGTTGTGCCTATTAGTTTTGTTTCTGAACATATTGAAACTTTACAAGAAATTGATATTGAATACCGTGAATTGGCACAAGAAGCTGGTATTAATAACTTTCAAAGAGTTCCAGCTTTGAATACCCATCCTATCTTTATCAATGCTTTAAAAGATATAGTGACCGATGCTTTAGACAAAAATGCTTGTGGTTTTCATGAAGTTATTCGTCCGAAGAAAAATATGAAAATGTATCCTCAAGAAAAATGGGAATGGGGTTTAACGACAGCGGCTGAAGTGTGGAATGGTCGTTTAGCAATGTTGGGCTTTTTTGGCTTACTAATTGAGTTAATTAGTGGACAAGGCCCTTTACATTTTGTAGGACTTCTTTAATCATAAAATAAACCGTAATGATTAAAAGCAATAGACAGTTTTGTTGGGAAAAGACTATATAGGTCTCTTGTCTAATGTTATGAGAAAATATTGATAAAATTTAGAATGTTTTATTCTAGTAATCTTACGGATAAAGAATAGGAAATTATTAAACTCCTTTTGCCATAAAAGAAACTAACACGCCCACCTAAATAGTCTAAAAGAGAAATTTTAGATAATATTTTTGATCAACTCAGTTTCCTGTTTACTTCCCCCATATTGGATAATTTGATTTACTTCGGTGTGATATGGGGAAACAAGTAATTTTAGACATAAAATATAAAGAATAGTTAAAAATATTATATTGTGGAACAGGCATCCTGCCTGTTATTTTCTGTATTAGATTTGTTGTTGTTATATTTCTGATGACTAGGAAAAATCAAGGGTATAAATAATATTTTGTCTAAAAATTTTTCAATTATCAACAAATTGAGTTAGACTAATATGTTATGACAAAAATTAATTAGGAGGTTTATTTGTCAAATCAAGTTAGAGTAGCCATTTTAGGGGCAACAGGAGCAGTAGGAACAGAAATTATTGAACTTCTCGATCGCCGAAATTTTCCTTTAGCCGATTTAAAATTACTTGCTTCTCCACGATCAGCAGGTCAAATCGTCAATTTTAAGGGCAAAAACATCACTATAGAAGCTGTAAATGAATTTTCTTTTAAAAATGTTGATTTAGTATTAGCGTCTGCTGGTGGCTCAATTTCTAAGGAATGGGTGAAGGTAATTGTTGAATCTGGAGCAGTTATGATCGATAATTCTAGTGCTTTTCGCATGAATCCTCAAGTTCCTTTAATTGTACCCGAAATTAATCCAGAAGTAGCTTTTACTCATCATGGTGTCATTGCAAATCCCAATTGCACAACCATTTTAATGGGGGTTGCTATTTATCCTCTTCATCAAGTACAACCGATCAAAAGGGTTATCGTTTCTACTTATCAATCAGCTAGTGGTGCCGGTGCCATGGCTATGGAAGAATTGAAAATTCAAGCCCAAGCTATTTTAAATGGGGAAGAGGCGATCGCCAAAATATTACCTTATCCTCTAGCGTTTAATTTATTTCCTCATAATTCTCCCCTTAATGATCAAGGTTATTGTGAAGAAGAATTAAAAATGATTAACGAAACTCGTAAAATATTTAATGAACCTAATTTGCTTTTGAGTGCTACCTGTGTTAGAGTACCAGTATTAAGAGCCCATTCTGAAGCCATTAATTTAGAATTTGATCAACCCTTCCCCGTGACTAAAGCTAGAGAAATTCTCGCCCAAGCTAAAGGAGTTAAATTAGTTGAGGATTGGCAAAAAAATTATTTTCCTATGCCCATAGATGCCACTGGCAAAGATGAGACATTAGTTGGTAGAATTAGACAAGATTTATCTAACCCTAATGGTTTAGAATTGTGGTTATGTGGTGATCAAATTCGCAAAGGTGCGGCTTTAAATGCCATTCAAATTGCCGAGTTATTACTAGAAAATGATTTGATTAAACCTACACAACAGCAGATTTTTTAAATAAAAATAATTGATATGAGTATTTTTGGTAAAGTTATTACAGCAATGGTTACACCTTTTCATGATGATGGTAGTGTCAATTATGCTGTGGCTGAAAAGTTGGCTGACTATTTGGTTAATAATGGTAGTGATGGTTTAGTAGTATGTGGCACTACAGGAGAGTCACCTACTTTAACCAATGAAGAAGAATATCAATTATTTAAAGTGGTTAAACAAGCAGTAGGACATAAAGCTAAAATTATTGGGGGAACGGGAAGTAATTGCACGAAAACAGCCATAGAATTTACGAAAAATGCAGTTAAATTGGGGCTTGATGGTTCTTTACAAGTTGTACCTTATTATAATAAACCCCCTCAAGATTGTCTTTATTTGCATTTTGAGGCGATCGCCAAAAGTTGTCCAGATATGCCTATTATGTTATATAATGTACCTAGTAGGACGGGACAAAATTTATTACCAGAAACCATTAGTAAATTGGCTTCTAATCTCAAAAATGTAGTAGCCGTAAAAGAAGCCAGTGGAGACATCGAAAACACAGCTATAATTAAACGTTTGACGGGTGAAGATTTTGAAATTTATTCAGGAGAAGATTTTTTAACGTTACCCATGATGACTTTAGGTTGTGTAGGGGTGGTAAGTGTAGCCAGTCATATCGCAGGAAATGAAATAGAAAAAATGATCAAGGCTTTTGAACAAGGAAATAATGCTTTAGCCACAGAAATTCAGTTAAAACTTTACCCATTGTATAAGGCAATGTTTTGTACAACTAATCCTATTCCTGTTAAAGCAGCCTTAAAAATGCAAGGTTGGGAAATTGGAGGTTTAAGATTACCTTTAGCAGAATTATCGCCAACTTTACAATTGGAATTAAAAAAAGTATTAACAGACTTGAACTTTATTTAACCATAAAATCTATACATATTTTGTTTAAACCTATTTTAATTATTATTAACAAAAAAGAGGAAATTAATGACTTATTTTTATTGACAAAAACTAATTAGTGATGAAACTATTTTACTTATTAAATTTAGCAATAGCTATTTTTATTAAGACTCTTAAAATATGGAAATAAATAAATAAAAGCCTTGTTAATATTAAATATTATAGGTTTCTATAAACAAAAAGGATAACAGATATAGTAATAAATTAAAAATATTAAGAAAAAAATATTAATTATTTAATTAAAATAACTCAAACATTGATGACTAAATATTATTACTAAAAATTAACTATTACTGAAAATATCAACTTAATTTTACAGAAAATAAATAAATTTTAAATATGGACAACAAACCTTATCCTATAACAACAAAAAAAACAAACATGACCTTATCAAATAACAAGCCCACTATTACCAAACAGAATACTATAAAACCTAGTCCTAGCAATAAACCGTGCGTAAAAATTATTCCCTTAGGCGGTTTACATGAAATTGGCAAAAATACTTGTATTTATCAATATGAAGATGAAATGATTTTAGTTGATGCTGGAATCGGTTTTCCTAGTAATGATATGCACGGTATTAATGTTGTATTACCTGATATGACATACATTCGAGAAAATCAAGATCAAATTACTGCTATGATTGCAACCCATGGCCATGAAGATCATATCGGTGGCATTCCTTATCATTTAAAACAGTTTAATATCCCTATTATTTATGGCCCTCGTTTGGCTATGTCTTTATTAGCTGACAAATTAGAAGAGGCTGGAATTGCTAATAAAACGATTATTCAAAGTGTTTTACCTCGTGAAGTTATTCAAGCTGGAAAACATTTTAAAGTAGAATTTATCCGAAATACTCATTCTATTGCTGATAGTTTTACCCTTGCTATTCATACT
>CAZWLZ010000129.1:0-9462 GCA_964634505.1 uncultured bacterium
GGTGCAATTCCTCCTATTGTTTAATTAAGATTTTATCCCCCTCACTAAGGCAGGGCTGTTTCAAAGTAAGTCGGGGAAAAAGTTGGGGTGTTAGGGTATTAGGGTATTGGGGGGTTTTCTTCCCGCCAGATTTTGAGTAATAATCAAAAATCTTGAGATAATCAGAAATTGATTATTTTCCCCCTAACCCCCTTAAAAAGGGAAAATAAGCTTTAACCTAATGTCCTAGCCTCAAAAAGTAGTGCTATAACGTACTTTCTTTAATTTTTCTAGGGTTAGGAATAGCTATTTTAAGATTATTTTCAAATTTAAACCAAATTTCATAATCTCACAGGTAAGATTTCTGTCCCACAGAGGTTATTGGGTAATCATGGGTTGTTGTCCTATCTTTGGCTCTGTACCTGCGATTATTCTTTTAATATTGCTAGTATGCCTTACGATGACATAAATACCAGCCATCATGGCAAAGAGAATATAGGGTAAAGACTGATTTAAGAAGATCATTAAAATATTAACGGCGATCGCCCCACTAATGGAACTAAGAGAAACCATACGACTAATAGCCAAAACTAATAAAAAAGTGCCTAATGTACCCCCGCCGACAATGGGATTAATTACCGCTAAAATGCCCAAACTAGTAGCTACAGACTTTCCTCCTTCAAAATTTAACCAAATTGATTTACTATGGCCTAAAACAGCACTTAAACCACAAATGACCACTAACCAATCTTGCCAAGCTAAAGGAATTAAATCGGTTATTTGATAGTAATAAATTAGTTTGATCATTCCAGTGGCGATCGCCCCTTTCAATACGTCTATGACAAAAACAAAAATTGCTGGTACTTTGCCTATAACTCGAAGTACGTTTGTCGCACCAGTCGAACCTGAACCATGTTGTCTAATATCAATACCTTTAAGATAAAATCCAACCAAATAACCTGTGGGAATTGAACCTAATAGATAGGCTGTCAGAATTAATAAACTACTAATAATTAAGGAGTAAGACATATTAACAATTTTTTTTATTCAATTTTGATATTTTATCTCACGTTAACAGGTATTAGGTGTTAGGAGAGATAAAATTAAATTACTTTAAAACTCCATAAATAATAAAGGTTTATAGTTAAAACCGATGGCCTTTTTTGCTTCACCTATTACCTATTACCCATTACCTATTACCTATTTACTATCAAGAAGAATTTGTTCTTTAATTTTGCTTTTATCCAATTTAAGAATTAAAACTCCTAAGGGAGGTAAACATAAATCAAGAGAATCGGGATAATTATGGAAAAACCATTCATCAGTCCATTTACCCCCTAAATTACCCATATTACTGCCACCGTAATCACGAGAATCACTATTAAAGATTTCACTATAAAAACCAGCTTGTGGTACACCAATACGGTAATGACTATGAGGTTGAGGAGTAAAATTACAAACTATAATTAAAAAGTCATCTCGATTTAAGCCACGACGTAAAAAGGAAGCTACGCTATGACGATTATCGCTACAATCTATCCATTGAAAACCCTCTTCTGTAAAATCCTGTTCATATAAAGCAGGTTCACTTTTATATAATTCATTTAGTTTACTAAAAAAGTGTTTTAATTGTATATGGCGATCGTACTGTAATAAACGCCATTCTAAATCAGCCCAAACATTCCACTCACTCCATTGGGCAAATTCCATACTCATAAACATGGTTTTTTTACCCGGATGGGTAAACATATAACTAAATAAACAACGTACATTAGCAAACTTTTGCCATTCATCCCCCGGCATTTTGCCGATCATATTACTTTTACCATGAACAATCTCATCATGGGAAAGAGCTAACATATAATTTTCACTGTGGTGATACCACATACTAAAAGTAATGTTATTTTGATGGAATTGTCTAAACCAAGGATCCATGCTAAAGTAATCTAACATATCGTGCATCCAACCCATATTCCACTTAAGATTAAAGCCTAAACCACCCATATAAGGGGGACGAGATACCATAGGCCAAGAGGTGGATTCTTCCGCTATAGAAAGGATACCGGGGTAATAGGTAAACATTACACTGTTAACTTGACGTAAAAATTCTGCTGCTTCAATATTTTCTCTACCGCCGTATTGATTGGTTATCCATTCCCCTGGTTTACGTTGATAATCTAAATAGAGCATAGAAGCTACCGCATCAACTCGGACTCCGTCAATATGGTATTTGTCAAACCAAAATACCGCATTAGCTACTAAAAAATTACGAACTTCATTACGTCCATAATCAAATACTAACGTGCCCCATTCTTTGTGTTCTCCTCTGCGAGAATCTGGATGTTCATAAAGATGTGTACCATCAAAAAATGCTAATCCATGACCATCTTTAGGGAAGTGACCGGGTACCCAATCTACGATTACACCGATGCCATTTTCGTGGCATTTATCGACAAAATACATAAAATCTTGAGGACTTCCAAAGCGAGATGTGGGGGCAAAATAACCCGTTACTTGATAACCCCATGAGCCATCAAAAGGATGTTCTGCTACGGGTAATACTTCTATGTGAGTGTAACCCATTTCTTTGACATAAGGAATTAATTTATCTGCTAATTCCATATAAGTTAAGAAGCGGGTATGGGGTTTTAATTCTGATACGGTTACTCCTTCACCTTCCCCTGATAAATAGAGGGGTTTATTGTCCATAGAAGTATGTAACCATGATCCTAAATGTACTTCATAAATGGAGATTGGTTTGGTTAAAGGATCGGTATTACGGCGTTTTTCTAGCCATTCTTGATCTTGCCATTGATAGGTAGTTAAATCGGCTACAATTGAGGCGGTTTTCGGTCTTGTTTCTTGGTAAAATCCATAAGGATCAGATTTTTCATAAATATGTCCTTCCCAATTTTTGATTTCATATTTATAGTGTTCTCCTGCGGCTAAATCTGGAATAAATAATTCCCAAATCATGTTAAAGCTTTTACGCATTTGATGCTCTCTACCGTCCCAGTTATTAAAATCACCTAAAACAGATACATTACGAGCATTGGGTGCCCATAAGGCGAAATAAACCCCTTTGATGCCATTTATGGTCATTAGGTGAGCTCCTAATTTTTCATAAATGCGGTGATGATTTCCTTCTCCAAATAGTTGAATATCGTATTCTGTTAGTTTTGGCGATCGAAATTGATAAGGGTCATAAATTACTTTTTGGCGATCGCCTTCTTGAATCCGTAATTGATAATTATTTAATTCTTTTAGTTTAATTTCGCACTGAAAAAAATTAGGGTGATGATAAGAAGTCATCGGATATTCTTGTTTATGATCGGTGTCAATAACATAAGCTGCCGTAGCTTTAGGTAAATAAGCACGTATTACCCAACCAATAATTTGATTATTTTCTTGAATTGGATGAGCGCCTAAAATTTCAAAAGGGTCATGATGTAAGTTATAAACAATCTGATTTACATCATCAAAAGAGATATTATTCGACATTTATTTGCTTTTTATATGGATAAATTTTTTAAGATTTAATTTTTTTTCAAAATTGCTTTTAATGATAGCTAGTTTTTATCATGTGATTATTCTTTTTTTTATTAAAAATTATTGATGAGTTATTTTTACTTTATTTTTAATTAAATTAAGTTGAATAATTATTTCATCGCAATTATTAATTTTTCACTAATACACTAAGTTCTTTTTGAATTGGTACAATATCTAAGATATTAGTTTGGGCGCAATATTCTAAATCAATTTGTCCATTCAAACCTAATAATCTTTTGCCATGACTACATAAATGAAACATTCCCAATAAATTATTTTGCCACTGTAAATATAAGGCTTGACTAGCAATAACTTCATCGTTACCTATTTCTACATTAGTTTTTAGCAAAGATTCACAAATCGCCCCTGCACAAACGGTATCTTCTAAAGAATAACCTCCTTCCCAACCTGAGCCTACTAACCATAAGGTTTCGGGTTGTTTTTGTAAAATATAGTTAACTACACTTTGATAGTTAATTAAAGCGGCTGTTAATACTATGTTAGCATTTTGTACCGTAGTTAAGGCACGAGTGCCATTTGTGGTGGTTAAAAATAAACGTTTTCCTTCGACAACTTCTTTGGTACAATCAAGAGGAGAGTTTCCTAAATCGTAACCTTCCATGGTTTTTCCTCCTCTTTCTCCTAACAGTAATCTTTTTTCTGGAGAATAGGCTTCACTTTCTTGCTTTAATTTATCTGTATCGCTAAAAACTTGTACAGCTTGCGCACCTGAGTTTAAAGCAGTGGCGATCGTTGTAGTTGCTCTTAATACATCTATGACTACAGCAAAATCAGGAAGGTGATCGGTGGGAGTTAATTCTGGGGTATGATAGACAAATATTTTCACTGATAAAAATTTTCATATAATTATTCACAATCTTAATATATCAGTGGTTAGTCACAACTTAAAAAGGAAAAATTTTTTTACTTAAAAAAAATAAAATATTTTCAATTAAGAGTTAATCAAAAATCGCTGTTGTTGATTATAAGATGTTAAAAGTTTTTGATATTGCCAATAAGGTTTAACAAGTAGGAAAATTAAAGGTAATCCGCTAATTAAGATTAACCATAATAATAAAGAGTTTCCCATCGATAAAGAAAGATCAATTCCCAAACTAATACCCAAAATAGATGTTAGACAAGCTATGGCGATCGCCATTTTTCTAGGACAATTTTTTTCTACATAAAATTTAATTACTATCCCTGCCGTACAACTAACCACTAAACCAGCGATAAATCCCATAATAAGGTCAACATCCACACCTAAACCCAAAAAACTTCCTAAAACTGTAATTGATGTCATAATAGCTACAGATTTAACAAATAAATTGATTTTAGCAAAACTCGCCCCATATCCCCCGAAGCTACCAATTTTCAAACCAGATGCCAAAGCTAACCAATTCGTTATGGAGGGGGTAAAACCAACCATTTTTCCGCTTAACCAACCACAAACTAGGGCAGTACATAAAAGCATAATTAAGGAAGTATAAATTAAATTTTTCATCTTAATTGGGCTAGTTTTAATACGAAGAGGTAAAAAATGATTTTCTTGAAATGTATTAGCTTTAATAATTAGTTGTCTTTGATAGACTTTTCCTACTTTTAATTTGCTAGTGTTTATCCGTATTTCGCAGTTAATTTTATTACTGGAAAATTCCAAAGGTGAAATATCAATCCAAGAATTTAAGCCGTTAATTGATGTATCGTAAGTTGATGGTACAATTTCCCATTGTCCCTCTAAAATAGTATCGGTAATAGGGTTAGTAATAGTGATATTTTGAATAAGAGTTTCTCCATAATTTTGAGATTTCAACTCTAAATAATCAGGAATGAAATTAACTTCAGGATAGCGTATAATTTCAATATTTTGAATAAAATTTAAAGCTGTAATAGCATCTTCATAACGATGTTGGGGATTAATTGCCACTAAATTTTCTAACCATTTTATCCAAGTTAAATTCATTTGATTAGACATTAATCCTTGAACGTTAAATCCCCCATCAATTCCTACTAATTTACTAATTTTATTGGCTTCTTTTTCTTTAATTAAACATAATAAAGTTACTCCTAAGCTATAAAGATCACTATTTTTGGTTAAAGTTTTGCCTCGTTTTTTTTCAGGAGCAATAAATCCTTTATTTCGATTCATCGCATCATAAAAAGGTAAATCATAATTAGCAATTTGTGCAAAACCAAAATTAATTAAATAAACTTGAAAATTACTATCAATTAAGAGGTTACTTGGGCAAATTTGATTATGAGAAATAGCGGGATGTTGTTCTTGTAAGTAAGTAAAAATATCCAGAATTGAAATGGTAATTTCCTTTATTTGTGCCAATGTCCATTTTTTGATGATTGAAAGAGGCTTAGTTTCGGGATATTTTTGAACTAAATAAAAATCATCATTTGATTCAAAGCAATCTAAATAAGGAGGTATTCCTTCATGTTCTAAAGATTGTAATAATACCAATAATGCTTGATAGTCAATATTTTCCTGCTTAGTTTTTGATTGAAATTGACTAAATTTAGTTAAAATAACTACTTCTTTAGTACTATTATCTTCAGCAAGATAGTTAATATATATATCTTCGGGGTGTCTTCCCAATTCACAAATAACTTGATATTTATCGAACTCGTTAGAACTTTGGGGATTGTTCATAAATTATTGATCGACTGGTTTTATTCTTCTATCATAATTTATTATCAAGAAAAGGACAAAATATTCGCCCTTTTCTATCCCCCCTAATCCCCCTTACTAAAGGTAGGGCTGTTTCATTCTCAAGTAAGACAAATGGGGAGAGAGGGACATGGGGAATTAGGGGGAAAAAAGAAGTAATAGAGGAAAAAAATCGACAAATTTAGTTTTTTTTCGACATTAGGAAAAATTTGAGCTATTTCAAAAATTTTCATAACAGTCTTAAAAGCAATTTGATCAACTGCTAATTCTTGGTGATTATTAATTAATTTGTGATATTTTTCAGCTATATACTCTTGTCATCATTACCCTATCTCCCTATCACTCATTCTCCCTATAATTATCGCTTTTTCTTTAGAATGAAACAACCCTGCCCTTAAAAAAGGGGGACTTGAGTTTATTTGAATTTTCCTTCGGATGCCTCATTTTCAAGACGAGGTAAACCCATGCTATAATTAAGAACTCTGGAGTTTAAGTTATAACTAATTTCTCCTGTGCGTAATAGAGTTTGAAGATAATGTTCTAAATCTGATCCTATACGTCTTAAGTTGTAATCTGACAAGTCTTGTCCGCTACTTTCTTCTACTAATTGATCAAATTTTCGATATACTTTTTGTAAGGCTACATCGTCCCAATTAAATTCGTTATCGGGATCGATGTCAAGGGTAAGTACGTTGTCAGAGGGATTTAATTGATTGTCTTCAATGGTTGCTGTATAAATGCGAATATGTCGAGTTGTGGATTTTGTTAACATATATTTTTTTCTCTAATTTCTTTTTATTTAGTTTATCTTAATCTTTGTCAAAAGTTCATTTTAAAATAATTCTACCCTATGCTTGATTTAGTAAAATTGTCGAAACAGTTACCCGGTATGGGTCAACAAATGAAATTAGAGGCGATCGCCAGTAAGGAAAAATTGGAATTGGTTAAAATTTTATTAAATAAAAGTCAAAAAGATCAAAAAAAGTTAGTCGAATTACAAAATCAATGGAAAGATAGATTAATTTTTACGGCAGCTACTCCCATAGAAAAATTAAACACGGCTATCGATATAGAAATTTGCCCTTCTCGTCATACGGTTTTTGCCACTGATGGCTCACAAATTACTACGTCTCATCACGAAATAGCTTATTGTTATCTCCTTAATATCGGCAGGATTATACTACATTATGGGCAAAATTTACCGCCGTTATTAGATAGTTTACCTGATATTTTTTATAAACCAGAGGATTTATACGCTTCTCGAAAATGGAATATTCCTACCGATGAATGGATGGGTTATAAGCGAGGAGTAGCTGAGATTGAAGTTTTAGCTGATATGGCTTGGGATTGGTTGCAAAGCGGTCAAAATAAACAATCAGCCCCTAATTTAGCGTTAAGTGATGGTACATTAATTTATTGGTTTTTGGATACTTTACCGACTGAGGCTTGTAATCAAATTTTAGAGCCAATTTTAGCTTCTTTTGAAAAATTATATCAAGCAAAAATTCCTTTAATTGGTTATTTAAGTGCCTCTCGTAATATAGATGCGATCAATTTTTTACGATTTAGTGCTTGTACTTTTGATAACCCTAATTGTGTCGTAAATTGTGGCGATTTGGAAGGCAAAAAAGCTCCTTGTCAAAAATTCGATCCTTTGCGGGATACTACCATGAATGGGTTAAACTTACAACCCGGTCAACGAAGTAATTTATGGCGTAGTAATTCTCGTATTTTAGATTCCTATCCTGAACATCAACAGATTTATTTTTGTTATGTTAATGTGGGCTCAGAAATTGCCCGTATTGAATTTCCTGCTTGGGTAGCCGAAGATAAAAAGTTGTTAAATTCTGCTTTAAGTATTACTTTAGCTCAAGTTCATAAAGGTTTTGGTTATCCTGTCATTTTAGCTGAAGCTCATAATTTAGCTGTGGTTAAAGGTGGCGATCGCCATCGTTTTTTTGCTCTATTAGAAGACGAAATGATCAAAGTTGGTTTAAAAAATGTGGGTATTTCTTATAAAGAAACCAGAAAAAGAAATAGTATTGCTTAATAATTAGTTGGCTTTTGCCCCCAGCCCCAATTATGGGGGGGTTAATTGATCTTACCCCCAAACTTGAGGGATAAAGGGGGAGTTAACAAGGGGATTTAAACCCTTGCTTAAAACTATTGTTTTTTAGAACTAACTCTTGTCCAACGGGCATAACGCCACACATTAATTAATAAAATTGCCCCTAAAATTGATCCAATACCTAATCCAAGAGAATCTTTTTTCAATTTACTTTTTTGTTTGAGAAGTTGAGACTTATTAGCATTAGAAGACTGTAATTGTTGAGCTTTAACTATTTCTAAATAAACATATTTTTTCTTATCTAAACTTAAATTAGCTGTTTTTTCATCTTGAGGTTGCGACTTAAAAAAACTTTCCAATTGTTGTGGCGTTGCTTCTTGAAAACGTTTTTCTAAAGCCGAAATTTGAGCTAATTGCTGATCATTAATTTTATTAAATTGACTTTGTAAATTCGCATTAATTCGATTGCTGTCGGCAAAAATTAAAGGTATAAATAAAATAAAAATCACCCCTAAAAATAAGGCTACCCAAGACAAAAAAGCTAATAACCTTTTTTCTAAAGCAGTAATACTATTTTTACGAGTAAAAAAGATTAATGAAAAGCCTAAAAATGGTGCCCAAACGGTATTAACTATTTTACTGATAGTTTGAAATTCCCATTCAGGATTAAATAATTGTAAAGGAAACAACGCCCCTGGATAATCTACTAAGAAAGTGAATAGTAAAAAAATATAACCAGCTAAAGGGTATATATTCTTAGTTTCTTCTTGAACATTGGCAGGAATTTCTACTCTTTTTTTGTTTAATCTTTTTAATTTTCTCAGCATTTTTATGTAATTTGTTTAATTTACAATTATAATCTCAAATTTTGTGGAATCAGAAGCCCCCCTGCCCCTAATTCTGAGGGAGTTTTTTCCTGCCCTTAATTCTGAGGGAGTTTGCCCCCCAGCCCCCAATTCTGGAGGAGTTTAATTTATCCTTCCCCCAAAGTTGAGGGATTAAGGGGGCTTTAATTTATTTTAAGGCTATCTATATTTATCAATCCTTATTTTTTAGCTTTTAAACGATCTAAACCTTTTTTTAAACCAAAAATAGCACCTATGGCAATTAAACCGGGAGTACTAGAAAAATCAAAAGGTACAACAGAAGGACTTACAGGACCTTGTACTGTAGGATTATCTAAGGTATT
>CAZWLZ010000130.1:0-9428 GCA_964634505.1 uncultured bacterium
AAATCCTAAGAGAAGTTGGAACCAACTATGTAATTAATTTTGTCTAACTACTTAGAAGATCAGAATTTGATCGTTATGCACGTTTCAGAAGTCACGGAAGCGCACACGAGTTTTTTGAATGGGAAGAAATGTGTAACGTGGAATTGCCTGTTCCTGATATTACGAAACAAAGGGAAATTGTTAAGGAATATAATGTTTTAGTAAACCGTATCGCACTAAATAATCAACTAATTCAAAAGTTAGAAGAAATGGCTCAAGCGATTTATAAACAATGGTTTGTTGATTTTGACTTTCCTGATGAAGAGGGGAAACCTTATAAATCTAATGGTGGTGAAATGATAGAAAGTGAATTGGGAGAAATTCCAAAAAGTTGGAAAGTTGGTATATTATCCGACATTGTAAATATTATAATGGGACAGTCACCAGATGGCGAAACATACAATATTGATGGTGAAGGAATTCCATTAGTTAACGGCCCAGTAGAATTTGGAGAATACTTCACAAAAAAAACTAAATGGACGACAGTTCCTACTAAATTATCGGCACTAGATGACTTAATTATTTGTGTTAGAGGTAGCACGGTAGGTCGTTTTGTCAATAGTGATGGTATCTATTGCCTCGGAAGGGGGGTTTGTAGTTTTAGAGCTAAAACATCTCAACAATTTGTCAATCAACTTTATAAAAACAACTTAAATAAACTACTTTCATTTACAACAGGCTCAACCTTTCCAAATTGGGATAGAAATACTCTTTCTTCTTTTTCTGTAATAATTCCCCAGTCTCACATTATCAATAATTTTGAGAAAATTACAGTTAAACTTTTCAAAAAAATTAATCTTTTTAGTAAAGAAATAATAATCCTCGAAGACATTAAAAATATACTTTTATCGAAACTTGCAACAATTGAGAATTAAAAATGAAATTCACCGAAGAAACCCTAGAATTTGCCATCCTCGAACTCTTTGCCACCGAGCAAATTGCCCACCATAGCGGACTGCATATCCACAAAGAAATTAGGGAAGTTTTACTAAAAGAAGACTTAAAATTATTTCTGCTCAATCAATACCAAGACATCACCCTCAACGAAATCACCACCATCATTCGCCAACTTGAAAACTATCCCAATTCCCCCCTCTACGATAGCAACAAAATCATTTTAAAACTAATTGCCGATGGCTTTGCTCTCAAACGTGAAGACCGTAGCCAAAAAGACCTATTTATTCAACTGATAGACTACCAAACCCCTGAAAATAATACCTTTAAAATTATTAATCAACTGGAAATTCAAGGGTACGAAAAACGGATTCCCGATGCCATTATTTATATCAATGGTTTACCCCTAATCGTCTTTGAATTTAAAAGCGCAGTCCGAGAAAATGCCACCATTAAAGATGCTCATACCCAACTAACAGTACGGTATCAAAGAGACATTCCCGAACTGTTTAAATATAATGCCTTTTGTGTGATTAGTGACGGCGTAAATAACAAAAGTGGATCAATCTTTGCCGATTATGACTTCTTTTATGCTTGGCGTAAAACTGATATAAATAGTAAACCAGCTGACGGTATCAATTCCCTCCATACCATGATTAAAGGACTATTTAATAAAACCCGATTACTCGATGTGATCAAAAACTTTATTTATTTTCCTGATACCTCCACCAAAAACCAAAAAATTGTCTGTCGCTATCCTCAATATTACGCAGCTAATATACTCTTTGAAAACATCAAAACCCAAAAACGGCCAGAAGGGAACGGAAAAGGTGGAACCTACTTCGGTGCGACAGGCTGTGGCAAAAGCTATACCATGCTTTATCTCGCCCGATTGCTAATGAAAAGCACGGAATTAGCTAGCCCTACCATTATTTTGATGACAGATCGAACCGACTTACATGATCAACTAGCTGGACAATTTACCAACGCCAAAAACTTCATCGGCGATCAAGAAATATTAGAAGTAGAAAGCCGTGAAGACCTAAAAAATAAACTACAAGGGCGTAAAAGTGGCGGAGTGTTTTTAACAACTATTCAGAAATTTACTGAAACCCTAGAATGTCTGAGCGAAAGAAATAATATTATTTGTATTTCCGACGAAGCCCACCGCTCTCAAATTAACCTCGAACAAAAACTAAAAATTAGTAAAGAAGGTGTAAAAAGAAAATATGGCTTTGCTAAATATTTGCACGATTCCCTTCCTAATGCCACTTATGTGGGCTTTACAGGAACGCCTCTGGATGCAACCCTAGACGTATTTGGGGCAGTGATCGATGCCTACACCATGAAAGAATCCGTCGAAGATCAAATCACAGTGCGAATTGTTTATGAAGGTCGTGCCGCTAAAGTTTTATTAAAAAACGAAAAACTTAAAGAAATTGAAACCTATTATCAACAATGTGCCGAAGGGGGAACTAATGATTATCAAATAGAAGAAAGCAAAAAAGCCACCACTAAACTAGAGGCAATTTTAGGTGATCCCAAACGATTGAAAGCAATAGCTCAGGATTTTATCGCCCATTATGAAACCCGTGTTAGCGAAGGGGCAACTATTAAAGGAAAAGCTCTTTTTGTGGCTTCTAATCGTACCATTGCCTATGATTTGTATAAAGAAATTATCGCCTTGCGTCCCCAATGGGCTGAACCCCAAGAAATTAGTTTAACAAGGGGTTTAAAGGGAGTATCCCATCTTTGTAATCTGGACAGGCTAGAAGCCCATCCCACAGAAAAAATTAGTGGAACAGGCATCTTGCCTGTGTCTTCCTCCATCGAAAAAATTAAACTGGTGATGACCCGCGACAAAGACGATCCTAAAGAACTTTATGAAATCATCGGAGCGAAAGAATATCGTAAAGAATTAGACCGCCAATTTAAAGATTCCAACTCTAACTTCAAAATGGCGATCGTGGTAGATATGTGGATGACGGGGTTTGATGTGCCATTTTTAGACACTATCTATATTGATAAACCCATTCAACAACATTCACTGATTCAAACCATTTCACGGGTTAATCGGGTCTATGAAGGTAAAGAAACTGGCTTAGTGGTTGACTATATTGGTATTAAAAGTAATCTGAATTTAGCCCTAAAAAAATATTCCACCATCGAAGAAAATGACTTTGAAGATAGCGATAAAGCTGTTGTTATTGTTAAAGATCAACTCGATTTATTAGCCAAACTTTTTATCAAATTTGATACCCAAGACTATTTTAATGGCACACCCTTACAACAATTAAACTGCCTAAACCGTGCGGCGGAATTTGTGCAACTAACCGATGAACTGGAAAAGCGATTTATGGGCATGGTCAAAAAACTACGGTCTGCCTATAGTCTTTGTTGCTCCAGTGAAGACCTCTCTGAAACCGAACGGGATCAGATTCATTTTTACTTTGCGATCAGGGCGATCGTTTTTAAACTGAATAAAGGGGATGCTCCCGATATTGCCCAAATGAATGAACGGGTTAGGGAAATGATCCAAGAAGCTCTGCTGAGTGAAGGGGTAGAAGAAATTTTAAAACTCGGTCAAGACAATCAAGAAGGGGCGATTGATATTTTTAGTGATGAGTATCTCGCTAAAATTGATCAAATCAAATTACCTAATACCAAAATCAAACTTCTGCAAAATCTTTTAAATAAGGCGATCGCCACCTATAAAAAAGTCAATAAAATTAAAGGCGTAGATTTCTCGAAAAAACTAAAAGCTCTTGTAGATCGCTATAACGAACGCCCTGATAATATTACCTTTGCCAATGACGTACTCGAAGATGTAGCCCAACAATTTGCTGATCTATTTAAAGAATTACAAAAAGAACGAAATTCTTTTATGGATTTGGGCATTAACTTTGAGGAAAAAGCCTTTTACGATATTTTAAAATCCGTTGCTCACAAATATAACTTTGAATATCCTGAAGCCAAGCTGATTAAACTTTCCCGTGAAGTCAAAAAAATAGTAGATGATAAGGCGAAATACACCGACTGGTCTTGTCGAGAGGACATTAAAGCCGAATTAAAAGTAGATTTAATTTTAGTGCTTGCTGATAATGATTATCCCCTTGTTCCCAAAGATGAAGTATTCAAAGAAATTTTTGAACAAGCCGAAAACTTCAAGAAATATAATTAGTAGTAGTTTAGACACTTTGTTTTCACGATGGCTATAATTATGAAAAAATTGTTTATTTTTTCAATTAATAAAATTTTTTAATAAATATAATTAATAGATACTTAATTATTAAGAACAAATGAGCAACTTTTTTGATGGATTTGATCTGGAAAAAATTAATAGGAATCCTGAAGGTAATAAAATTACTTGGTTAGCAAAAAGTAAAGATTCTAATCAAAAAATTATTATCAAAAAAATATCTACTATCAAAAAAAATGACATTTTAAGTGGCGTTGAAAATTACAAGAAAAAAATTAATTTATTAAAAATAAAAAATTATCCTTTTGTTTTAAAACATTTAGGTATTTTTGCGACCAATAACAGTATTTATATTTTAAGGGAGTATAAACAAAATGTTTTTCCTTTATCAAAAATCAAAACAATCAACTTAGAATATATCAAAATAATTGCCATTAGAATTTTATCAGCTTTAGTAGAATTACAAGAATCTGATACTCCTATTTTTCATCAAAATATCAAGCCGGAAAATATTTTTATAGATAAAAAAACGAATATTTATTTGACCGATTTCGGTTTTTCTGAAATTATGACTTATTCTTTGGAGGATTTTTCTAGTCAAAAAATAGTAAAAGAATTAGTAGGATTTACCGCACCAGAACAATTTATCAAACCAAGAAAATCAACAGATTTATATGGAGTAGGTGCAACATTAATTTGTTTAATAACCAATACAAAATCTAAAAATTTATATAAATTAACTGATCGAAAAAATCAATATAGAATTAATTTTAAAAGTGTAATATTCGGCGTGAAACCGCAATTTATTGAATGGTTAGAAAAAATGATTTCTCCTGAGTTGAGAAACAGATTTAAAGATGCAAAAGAAGCTTTAGATGCCTTAAAACCTATTTCTTTAACCACATATCCCGTAGTGAAGTTAAGCGAAAAAAAATTTGTAATTCATGCTGATCCTTTACAACCTCAATCAACTGTAATTATAAAAATTAGTAATTCAATTAAAAAGACAATTCTGTCTGGAAATTGGTTAGTAAAATACAATTTTAAAGATTTTCCTGACTCTACTACAAAAAAACATAGTTGGATTAGCTTTAATCCCGACCATTTTACTCATAATAATGTTGAATGTAAAATTGTGGTTAATACTAATAAATTAATGGCTGATAGCATATATGAAAGAGATCTAATTTTAAGGACTAATTGTTTTGTTACAGATTATAAAATTCCTTTATATGTTATAACTCCCCCTCTTTCTTTGCAAGTAATTAAACCCCCTTATCTTAATCTTTTAGGACTTTTTTTTAGTTCTTTTCTTGTCACTTCATTAGCTACTTTTATCGGCACTTTAGGTACTAATTTTATCGGTATAATTTTTAGTCTAATGGCTTGGTTATTTATAGCTGGTGTTATTTCTTTTACTTTTAGGGATGTTTCCTTTAACGATATTTGGACAACGACTCGTTATATAGCCGCTGGTTTTGTCTCCCTTTTTATTTGGAGTATCAGTTTAGCTATCATTATCGTCTTTTTAAAGCAATTTGGTACAGGTAGTATCTTTTTGTTGGCGATCGCCCAATTTCTCATTATTTCATTATCAATATTAATTGGTTTTCTTGCTTTTCGGACTGTTAATGAATTTGAAAAACGAGGTTTTAGCAATAAACTTGCCATCAGTAGTATTTTATCAACAATTATGTTATCGATTTTTGTAGGAATGTTTACTATCAGTGGTTTTACACAATTATTAATTCCCTTAATTGTTAATTTTTTGTTATTAGTTAGCATTCTTATTTTTCCTTTGTGGCAAGAGTTTCAATTGATGAAACAGCATAAAGAATTAGAAGAAAAAAATTTATTAATCAAACCATAATATTGGTTTTTTAAGCACTAGGAGAAAACTAATTGACTTTTGAAAGGTAATAATTAATATTTTCTTTCTTTGGGTTCAAACATATTAACAACTACGGGCATATAATCAATAGTGACTTCATTCTCAGCATAATAGGCTAATGTATGTTTTAAGAAATTTTGGTCGTTTCTGGTGGGGTAATCTTCTCTAGCATGAGCGCCTCTACTTTCTTGGCGTTTTAAGGCTGAGGTTAAAATCATTTCTCCTACTATCATAATATTTTGTAATTCTAAGGCTTCTACTAACTCTGTATTCCAACAAGTATCTTGATCGTCCACATAAATTTGAGCATATTTTGCTTTTAATTCTTGGATTTTGATTAAGCCTTCAGTCATTACTTCTTCTGTGCGAAATACTCCACAATATTCGCTCATAGAATCTTGAAATTCTTGACGTAATTTATTAATTCTAATGTCCCCTTTTTGTGCTAAAATTGACTTGATTTTATTTTGATTAAGTTGTAAATATTTTTGTTCATCAATATTAGGTAATTCTCTATTAATGATATAATTGGAGATCGCCTTTCCCGTTCTTCTGCCATAAACGACGCATTCTAACAGAGAATTACTGCCCAATCGATTAGCACCATGGACAGATACACAAGCACACTCTCCTGCTGCAAAAAAGCCCGTTATTAAAGAATTAGCATCAAGTCTAACTTGTCCATCGGTATTAACAGGAATGCCCCCCATACAATAATGGGCTGTAGGACGTACAGGCATCGGTTGAGTAACTGCATCAATTCCTACCAAACGATGGGCTTCTTCCCAACAAAAAGGGACACGGCTCATAATTTTTTCTTTGCCTAAATGAGTCAAATCAAGGTGAATAAATGATCCTCCTGCACTCCCATCCGCATGAATTCCTCGCCCTGCCCTAATTTCTAAGGTAATAGCCCGAGAGGTAATATCTCGTGGTGCTAATTCCATTTGATTGGGGGCATATCTAGCCATGAAACGCTCCCCTTCACTATTGCGTAAATAAGCCCCTTCTCCTCTTACTGCTTCAGAAATTAAGACTCCAACAGGGTATAAACCAGTGGGATGAAATTGCACAAATTCCATATCTTCAAGAGGTAAATTGGCGATCGCCACCATTCCTAAACCGTCCCCAGTGGAGGCATAATCATTAGAAGTGGTATTAAAAACACGACCATAACCACCAGTGGCAAACATTACAGCTTTTGCTTGTACTACTTCTAGGCGAGTATCTTCAAGATTAAACATCACAACGCCTTTGGCTTCATTATCCTCAAGAATAAGTTGCATGACATACCATTCATCGTAGATTTTAACTTGATTATGACGTAAATTATTAACCAATTCATGTAAAATAGCATGGCCAGTTTTATCGGCAGCATAACAGGTACGTTGATGGGAATGACCGCCGAAAGCCCTTTGAGCAATTTTACCACTTTCTAAACGAGAAAATAAAACGCCCAAATGTTCTAATTCGATGATTACTTCAGGGGCTTCTTGGGTTAAAAAAGCGACAGCATCTTGATCTGCTAAATAGTCCGAGCCCTTTACTGTATCGAAGGCGTGGGCTTCCCAACTATCTTCAGGATCAACATTTTTTAAACTGGCAGCTATTCCTCCTTGGGCAGCTACGGAATGGGAGCGAATGGGGTGAGTTTTGGCTACTAAAGCCACATCAAGACTAGGATTAATACGTTTTATTTCTAAGGCGGCACGACATCCTGCTAATCCCCCACCTACAATAATTACATCATGTTTTAACATCAAAAATCCCCACTGTGTTAAATATATTCTTGATCAACTTCAATCTGAATAATAATTTTAGTATGAATTTTACATAAAAGAAAGATGACTTTATTTCTTACTTAATTTTCAGAAAAAATTAGCCATTGGATAAGAGAGAATTGATAAACCAGAGAAATATATGAGTATCTAAAAGAATTTTCATGGATTTTCAAACAAATTAATAATTTCTTGCGGAAGAGGATCATTAAAATTATCAGGTACTACAAATTCGCCTTCACATAAACCAATAGGACGAGGTTCTTTTTGAGGTTGCTTTATTGCTGGTTTAATTTTAGCAATAGGTTGATCGGCTTGAGTAATGATGAAACTGTTACCTTCTTGAATCAGTTTGATAAATCTTGATAAGTCTTGTTGAATGTCATCTATTTTTAGGCTAATCATGGCTTTAATTTTTAATGAATGATGGATAATTGAAAAGAAAATCAATGTCTTAAATCACTTCTGAATTATTAATTCTATTATTTTTTCTTTGAAACCAGATAATGATTAAAATTATGAAAATAATGGCGATCGCCATTACTCCAATTAAGGGTAAAGTTAAAGTAAAAATAGTCATGGCAATAGCTGCTAGTAATTCAGCAATAGCTACCAAAAAATTACCTAATCCACCCGTCGTAGCCGTTGAAAATAGACGAGTAAATCCTGCTAAACTTTTGACTGTAAAAGCACTACCACCTCCAGCGGTGATCGCCAAAGTCCATTGTAAAAAAGGATCAAAATTGCTCGTAGTAGAAGCCATTAAAATTGTCCCCGCTAAAGCAGCTAAAGGCACAGCTAAAAAATCGGTAATATTATCAAGCCAAGGTATGGAATAACTAAGAATTTCAAAAATAACAGCTACAATTAAGCCAATAAATACTTGAGAATTATCTAACCAACTTAAACTATTAGTTAAAGATAAATCACCAAAAACCGAAGCACCACTAAGAACTAAAAAAGGAACGAAAACCCTAAATCCTGCAGCAATGCCTAAGCCTAAACCAAGAGCGATACTTTCTAGTAAATTAAAATTTATATTGGCGATCATAAATTGATAATTATGATTAAAAAAAACAAGAAATTTAAAACTTCTTGTTTAAAATATTAATAGTCATAGTAACAAAATTATGATTAATAAAAAAAATTGGTCATAAACTAAAATAATTCAGCAACTTGATCGGCGATCGCCTTTTAATAAATTGGACTTAGTATAAAACTAAAGGTTAATATTATGGAAAAGTTAGAGATAATTAAACCATCAATCAGTCAAATAATAAATTTATTTAAAACAGAAATACAAAAAATTTATCAAGAAGACTTAAATTAATTAATTTTATATAGTTCACAAGCAACAGGAGAAGCAAAGCCTGAATCTGATATTAATATTTTAGTCATTCTTAAATATGGGAATAATGATCAAAATAAATATCAAAAGGTTATTAACTTAATTTCAGATTTATGCTTAGGGCGTGTCATCAATTAAGCCAGATTACGATTGAAGCTAAATAAATACCCCCTAGAAAATTTATTTTTCGCTTATCATATCTGGTAGCAATTGCCCGATACTGTTTTAATCTAGCAAAAAAGTTTTCAATTAAATGTCTTGCTTGATATAAATATTTAT
>CAZWLZ010000131.1:0-9424 GCA_964634505.1 uncultured bacterium
TTTTTTGTTTTACAATCGTGTTAATATCTTCATCATACTCTAATTAAGCAACGCCTAAAAGTAAATCTTCACAAAAATTTAATTAATTGTTACCTACCATGATAATATTGATTTTGGCTTATAAAGAAAATTCTGTTATCGCAGAAAAACTCGAGTCTAACTCGAATTAAGCTATTTTGTTAAATTATGTTGTTAAAGCATAAAAAAACAAAAACCTGATCAGTTCGCCGAAACATCTTGTTAAATTTAAGCGTGACTTATTCAAAACCATCTTTAGAAACATCTCAAATTGAGTTAAAAACTTCCGAGAATCAAGAGTCAGAAATATTAAAAGATGACTCCATGAAAGAGTATTACGAGTTAAAAACAACTTGGTTAATAGGCATTTTAGTCTTTGCTACCGTTTGTTTTGGATTAGTATGGATTTTTTATGACTTGAATATAGCTTTAAACTACTTGCTAGGAGCAATTTTTAGCTTAGTTTATTTGAATATGTTATCCAAAGAAGTAGAAAGAGTAGGTTCGTCAAAACGGAAAATAGGCGGCACTAGATTAGCTTTATTTATAGGTTTAATGGTAGTTGCTACTAGATGGCAACATTTACAAGTTATACCAATTTTTTTAGGTTTTTTAACCTATAAAATAACTCTGATCTTTTATGTATTACCTTTAAGTTTATTTAAAGGGCAAGATAAAAGCCAAAGTTAAAAAATTCTATTTGAATAATTACAGTCCTATTTTAGGAATATCCGCTTTTAATGGAACTTGCAGAAATGCTCAATTTATTTCCATCTTTATCTCTAGCCGCTATTGAAGTAGGCAAACATTTTTACTGGGAAGTCGGTAATTATAAAATTCACGGTCAAGTATTTTTAGTCTCTTGGTTTGTTATCGCTATTTTAATTATAGCGGCGATCGCCGGAACTAGAAATATACAAAGAATACCTAGCGGATTTCAAAATTTTATGGAATTTGTGTTGGACTTTGTCAGAGGATTAGCTAAAGATCAAATTGGGGAAAGAGAATATCGTCCTTGGGTACCCTTTATCGGCACATTATTTTTATTTATATTCGTGTCCAATTGGTCGGGGGCTTTAATTCCATGGAAGTTAATTCATATCCCCGAAGGCGAATTATCCGCACCTACAGTAGATATAAATACCACTGTAGCCTTTGCGTTATTAACCTCTTTAGCTTATTTCTATGCGGGTATCAGTAAAAAAGGGTTAGGTTATTTTGCAGATTATGCTCAACCATCCCCCATTATGGTACCATTCCGTGCGATTGAAGACTTTACTCGTCCTTTATCCCTAAGTTTCCGTCTATTCGGAAATATTCTCGCAGATGAATTAGCAGTAGGTGTATTAGTGTTACTTGTACCGTTAATCATACCCTTACCCTTAATGGTATTAGGATTATTTACAAGTGCAATTCAAGCCCTAATTTTCGCAACTCTAGCCGCTTCTTACATCGGAGAAGCCCTAGAAGTTCACGGGGAAGATCATCACGATTGATCCAAAATGTAGTTAAATACATTGTGGGTGTTTAAAATCACCAAGTTAAATAACTAATTGTTTTTGTCGTATTTTAAGTAAAATCAAAAGGAAGAAAAAATTATGGATCCATTAGTAGCAGCAGCTTCAGTAATCGCAGCAGCATTAGCAGTAGGTTTAGGGGCGATCGGCCCTGGTATCGGTCAAGGTAATGCAGCAGGTCAAGCAGTAGAAGGTATTGCTCGTCAACCAGAAGCTGAAGGCAAAATTCGTGCAACTTTACTTCTTAGTTTAGCGTTCATGGAAGCATTAACTATTTACGGTTTAGTTGTAGCACTTGTATTATTATTTGCTAATCCTTTCGCTTAATTCATCAAATTAAACGATATTTTATTAACAACCAAAGCACAAAAAATTGTAACCTTAAAAATTACAAACGTGCTTTGGTAAAAGAAAACCTTGTAATATCTTCAGTGATCATTACAAAAACTAAAAATGAAATAAGGCACTATTGCCATCTAAACTGAAAAATGATAACAAACTCAATATTTTTCTTGGCAACAGAAGGCGGGTTATTTGATTTAGATGCTACTTTGCCCTTAATGGCAATTCAATTTTTAATATTGGCGGCATTACTAAATTTACTATTCTATAAACCTTTAGGTAAAGCAATTGATGAACGTTCAGATTATGTTCGCAATCAATTATTACAAGCGAAGGAACAAAAAGAAAAGTCTTTAACTCTTGCTAAACAATACGAACAAGAATTAAAAGAAGTGCGTAAGCAATCACAAGAAATTGTAGCAAAAGCTCAAGCAGAAGCTCAAAAAATAGTTTCTGATCAAGTGCAACAAGCTCAACAACAAGTGATAGCTGAACGTCAAAAGGCTTCTGAGGAAATCGCAGCAGAAAAAGCAGAGGCATTAGCATCTCTTGGGCAACAAGTTGATATTCTCAGTAGTCAAATTATTAACAAAATTCTTGGGGAACAATTTGCTCAGCAATAAATCTCACCAAACCAAATAATACTCCTGTTCTTTAAATATTAATTATGGAGACTTTTTACTATCTAGCCACTGAAAAAACAGGCGGTTTTGGATTAAATACCGATATTCTTGAAACTAATCTAATCAATTTAGTATTAGTGATTGGATTCTTGGTAGTAGTGGGGCGTAAATTTTTAAGTAATCTTCTTAATGAAAGACGCACCAGAATCGAACAAGAAATTAAAGATGCCGAAAATCGTAAGGCACAAGCAGTAGCTGCTTTAACCGAAGCTCAAAAAAATCTTACTCAAGCTCAAGAAAAAGCAAAACAAATTAAAGCTGATGCAGAAGCTACCGCTTTAAGAGTTAATGCCGAAATTTTGACAGAAGGAGAAAAAGAAATTGAACGCATGAAAGTTTCAGCAGGTCAAGAGTTGGATTCAGAAAGAGAAAAAGTAGTTGCAGATTTGAAACAAACTATAGCTAGATTAGCCTTAGAAAAAGCTGAACAACAACTAAAAGACACTTTAAATGAGCAAACTCAAGGTAAATTAATTAGTAATGCTGTGGGGCAATTAGGAGGTTAATCATGCAAAGTAATGCGATGAGTGCAGAAATAGTCGAACCCTATGCAGAGGCTTTGATGTCCTTAGCTCAATCTAACAATGTTACAGAAGAAATTGGAGATAATATTCGTTCTTTAGTTTCGATGTTATCTGAGTCTAAAGATTTAAAAGTTTTTTTAGAAAATCCTTTATTGAATGCCGAAGACAAAAAAGGTGTTTTACAACGAATATGCGGTACAGATGTAAATAAATCTTTATTTAGCTTTTTACTGTTATTGGTTGATAGACGTAGAATTGTCTTTATTGAAGAGATTTGTCAAAAATATTTAGAATTATTACGCAAATTTAAAAATATAGCGTTAGCAGAAGTTATCACGGCTGTAAGTCTTCAAGAATCTGAAATGGAGAATTTAACCACTAAGATTAAGACTTTGACGGGTGCTGATTCTGTGGAAATTCAAACTAAAATTGACCCCGATATTATCGGTGGTGTAATTATTAAAGTCGGTTCACAAGTTTTTGATGCTAGTTTAAAAGGGCAATTACGCCGTATTAGTCTTAGTTTGACTAGTGGTGTTTAGTAGCATTTTGCTTGTAAATAAAAAAAAATTATTGATTGTAAATAAATACAGAAAATAGAGATATGATCAGTATCAGACCAGATGAAATTAGTAGTATTATTCGTCAACAAATAGAATCTTACGATCAACAAGTTCAAGTTTCTAATGTTGGGACAGTTTTACAAGTAGGTGACGGTATCGCTCGTATTTATGGTTTAGATAAAGCCATGGCGGGTGAGTTACTTGAGTTTGAAGATGGTACAGTGGGCATTGCTCTTAACCTTGAACAAGATAATGTCGGTTCAGTTTTAATGGGTGATGGCTTAAGTATTCAAGAAGGTAGTTCTGTTAAGGCTACTGGTAAAATCGCTCAAGTACCTGTAGGCGAGGCTTTAATTGGTAGAGTTTTAGATGGTTTAGCTCGTCCTATTGATGGTAAAGGGGAACTTCATACTACTGAAACAAGATTAGTTGAGTCTAATGCCCCCGGTATTATTGCTCGTAAATCTGTTTGTGAACCTATGCAAACTGGGATTACTGCTATTGATGCGATGATTCCTGTCGGTCGTGGTCAAAGGGAGTTAATTATTGGCGATCGCCAAACAGGTAAAACAGCTATTGCTATTGACACGATCATTAACCAAAAAGCAGAGGATGTAATTTGTGTTTATGTGGCGATCGGTCAAAAAGCTTCTACAGTAGCGAATGTGGTAGATGCGTTAAAAGAAAAAGGTGCTTTAGATTATACCGTGATTGTAGCGGCTAATGCTAATGATCCTGCTACTTTACAGTATTTAGCTCCTTATACTGGAGCGGCGATCGCCGAATACTTCATGTATAAAGGCAAAGCGACTTTGATCATTTATGATGATTTGTCAAAACAAGCTCAAGCCTATCGTCAAATGTCCTTATTATTACGTCGTCCTCCCGGACGTGAGGCGTATCCTGGGGATGTATTCTATTTACATTCTCGTTTATTAGAAAGAGCTGCTAAATTAAGCGATGCGTTAGGCGGTGGTAGTATGACAGCTTTACCCATTATTGAAACTCAAGCGGGTGACGTTTCTGCTTATATTCCTACTAACGTAATTTCTATTACAGACGGTCAAATTTTCTTATCTTCTGATTTATTTAACTCTGGTTTCCGTCCAGCGATTAATGCAGGTATCTCTGTAAGTCGTGTAGGTTCGGCTGCTCAAGTTAAAGCGATGAAACAAGTTGCAGGTAAATTAAAGTTAGAATTAGCTCAGTTTGCTGAGTTAGAAGCCTTCTCTCAGTTTGCTTCTGATTTAGATGCGGCTACTCAATCCCAATTAGCCAAAGGTCGTCGTTTGAGAGAACTTTTAAAACAGCCTCAAAATTCTCCTTTAGCTTTATGGGAACAAGTTGCCCAAGTTTATAGTGGTATTAACAATTTGTTAGAAGATATTGCTGTAGAGGATGTAGCTGATTTTGTGGTGGCTTTGCGTAATTATATCAAAACCAGTAAAACTAAGTTTATTGACATCGTTAGTGGTGAGAAAAAACTTACTGATGAAGCTGAAGCTATCTTAAAAGAGGCGATCGCCGAAACGAAACAAGCATTTTCTGCTTAGTATCTTATACCCCCTCTAGGTGAGAGGGGGATAAAAAACAAATATTTTAAAGATTAAAAAGTTAAAAAAATATGTCTAATCTTAAAGCGATTCGAGATCGGATTCAATCGGTAAAAAATACTAAAAAAATTACCGAAGCAATGCGTCTAGTGGCCGCCGCCAAAGTAAGACGAGCTCAAGAGCAAGTAACTGCTACTCGCCCTTTTGCTGATGCTTTAGCCCAAGTGCTTTACGGCTTACAAAATCGTTTACGCATGGAAGAAGCAGATTTACCTCTTTTACAACAAAGAGAAGTAAAAACCGTTGCTTTATTAGTGGCTACTGGCGATCGAGGTTTATGTGGTGGTTATAATGTCAACATTATCAAAAAAGCAGAACAAAGAGCCAAAGAACTTAAATCTCAAGGAATTGCTTACACTTATATTACAGTAGGACGTAAAGCAAACCAGTATTTTAAACGTAGAGAAGAACCGATTGCTGCAAGTTACTCAGGTTTAGAACAAATTCCTACCGCTCAAGATGCTGGTAATATTTCTGATGAATTATTATCTTTGTTTTTCTCTGGTGTGGTAGATAGAGTTGAGTTAGTTTATACTCGTTTTCTGTCTCTAATTAATTCTAATCCCGTAATTCAAACCTTGTTACCTCTTACACCACAAGGTTTAGAAGTAAAAGATGATGAAATTTTTCGTTTAACGGTACGTCAAGGAAAATTTCAAGTAGAAAGAGATACTATTCAAACAAAAGTAGAGACATTCCCTAAAGATATGATTTTTGAACAAGACCCTGTTCAAATTTTAGATTCTCTTTTACCTTTATATATCAATAATCAATTGTTAAGAGGTTTACAAGAGGCAGCAGCTAGTGAATTAGCCGCTAGAATGACAGCTATGAATAATGCTAGTGATAATGCTAGTGATTTAATTAAGAGTTTAACACTATCTTATAATAAAGCTCGTCAGGCTTCTATTACTCAGCAATTACTTGAAGTTGTTGCGGGTGCTAATTCTCTTGGTTCTTAATTTTTGTTTTAATAACATAATAAATTTTACCTCATTAGGGATGTTAGATTTAACATCCCTTTTTGGCGATCGCCAGTCGGTAGTAATGGCTTTAGCCATTATTAGCCCTAAAGTTTTTACTTAAAGAAAACGGCTATCTACTTTATAATAAATAGAATCAAAGTGATCAAAAAATTAAAAGTAATCAGTGATTTATTAACCAAAAATGAAAAATCAGTCTGTTGCCACAATGAGTGTGCAAGATTTAGAGTCTTTAATCAATGAAATTGTTGATCGAAAACTAAATTATTTTAAATTTAAACAACAAGATAATTTAGAAAAAACAGAGATTGTTGAGCAAATATATAATTTGAGACAAGAAATTAAGGCAAAATATGGAGAATTTCCTGATTCTATTGATTTATTCCAAGAAGATAGAATAAGATGAACACTAATAAAATTGTCCTTGATAGTAGTGTAGCTATTAAATGGTTTATTCCCCTCTTAAAACCATAAAAAGAGACAGGCTAGAAGCCTATCCCACGATCGCCAAAATCCTAATATCCTTGAAAAAGGGGAACATCAATTATTGTTGTGGAACAGTCATCCTGCCTGTAATCAAGTTAAAAATCTTGTATGTTTTCTTACCATTAATGATTAACTACTCTGTGAATATTTAAAACATCACTGATATTTCTTATTTTATTCAAAATTGAATTAAATTGTTCTGAACTTTTAACATCAATGGTTAAAGAAATTAAAGCAGGTTTATCAAAATTAGTTTGAACTCCAGCATTACTAACATTGACATTTTGGTCACTTAAACAGGCTAAAATATCTTTGAATACTCCTACTCGATCAATGGCTTGGATTTTAATAGATACGGGATAACTATTGACTATACCATTATTATCAGTATTCCAACGGATAGGAATTAGGCGATCGCCAGATACATTTTCTAAATTAACACAAGACTGATTATGAACAGAAATACCCTTTAAATGAGTAACAACCCCGATAATATTTTCTCCTGGTAAAGGATGACAACAACCAGCCATATGAAATAATAAACCCTCAATACCTATAATAGGCGCATTTTTATTACTCTGATTGGGATTTAAAGATTTAACAGAAAGATTCGTTTTTAGAAAATCAGCTGTAATGGGTTGATCATTATTAAAATCGTTAGCGGTAGTAGCCTTATTAAGATCACGAACCTTATTAGCGATATGATTAGCGGTAGTTTCGCCATAACCTAAAGCGGCTAATAAATCATCAACCGTTTGATAATTAGATTTTTGAGCAATGGTTTGCATTAAATCTGATTTTAGTAGTGAATCTAAACCATTTTTTCCCAACTCTCTTTCTAATAATTCCTTTCCTCTGAGGATATTTTCATTACGATGAGAACGTTTATACCATTGACGAATGCGATTACGGGCGCTGGGAGTTTTGACAAAATTTAACCAATCTAAACTAGGATGAGCCGATTTTGAAGTGATAATTTCGAGGCGATCGCCATTATTTAAAGCTTGTCCTAAAGGGCAAATTTTCCCATTAACGATAGCCCCTTGAGTATGATTGCCTACTTCAGTATGAATACGATAAGCAAAATCAACAGCCGTAGCACCACGAGTTAAAGCAATGACTTCCCCTTTAGGAGTAAAAACATAAACCTCATCATCAAATAAATTAGTCTTCAAATTATTGTAATATTCCGTATCATTACAATAATCTTTTTGACAATCTAAAAGCTCTCGCAGAAAAGTAAATTTAATATCATCAGGAGACATTTTAATAGTTTGAGAATTACCAGTCTCTTTATATTTCCAATGGGCTGCTACTCCATATTCGGCTATTTGATCCATTTGTTCAGTACGAATTTGAATCTCTAAAGGTAAACCCTTTAAACTAACTACAGTAGTATGAAGAGATTGATAACCATTAGGTTTACATAAGCCTATATAATCCTTAAAACGCTCTGGAATAGGTGTAAAGGCATCATGCACTACCGCTAACGCTCGATAACAGTCTTCCCGATCTTTAACAATAATGCGTAAAGCCGCAATATCATAAATTTCCTTAAATTCTTTTTGTTGTCGTTGCATTTTTTGATAAATGCCATAAAGATGTTTCGGGCGGCCTTTTACTTTGACATTTTTAAGTTCCCATTTAATTAAATTATCATTGACAATATCAATTATTTGATTAATTCTACTTTCTCTACTAGCCCTTTTTTCCGCAATTAAATGCTGAATATACTTATATTCTTCTGGTTCTAAATATTTAAAGGCTAAATCTTCTAATTCCCACTTAAAACGCCACATTCCTAGACGATTGGCTAAGGGGGCGAAAATTTCTCTAGTTTCAATGGCAATTTCTTTTTGTTTATGAGGCGGTAAATGTTTTAATGTTCTCATATTGTGGAGGCGATCGGCCAATTTCACAATAATCACTCGAATATCTTGAGCCATGGCAAAAAACATCCTTCTAAAATTTTCTGCTTGTTGTTCAGTTTTACTCGAAAAATGATATTTTGATAATTTAGTCACCCCTACTACTAATTGACGAACATTTGACCCAAATTTTTCTTCAATATGTTCTGCTTCAACGGGGGTATCTTCTACCACATCATGCAATAAAGCAGCACTAATCATTTCACTATCACCCCCTAAAGTTCTTAATATATTGGCCACGGCTACGGGGTGAGTAATGTAAGGTTCGCCTGATTTGCGGTATTGCCCTTGATGATGTTTATAGGCAAATTCAAAGGCACTAGCAATTAAATAATCTTCGTCTTTAAAATTAGGCTTAATAGAGTCGCAAATAATTTTTTCAAGCCATTTAGGAGCAGTAAATTCTTCTCTAACTTCTTTTTCTTTGACTATTTCAAGAGTGGAATGATTCATAATATTAGTAATTAAATGTTGATAATTGATTAAATAGTAAAAAGTAAATAGTGAATTATTAACTGATGTTATCCAGATAGAAGGTTTTAGGTATTTAGTATTTAGTATTTAGTATTTGGTATTCTTAAAAAGGTTTTAATTAGGTTTTAGGTATTTGGTGTTAGGTTTCTTAAGAAAATTTTAGGAGAGATGCAATTAAATTACTTTAAAATTTCCTTTAAAAATAGAATTTTATAGTTAAAAATGTTTGCCTTTTTTCCTCACTTAATACCCCAATACCTCCATTCCCTATTACCTATTACCCATTCTTCAAC